>JAFQFS010000066.1 GCA_017398585.1 Clostridia bacterium | reverse complement strand
GAATGTTTTGCTGGGATCTATCTTGGTCGCGTCGTTTTCAGGAACGGCGGTGCCTGTTTCGGCCGCGTCGCTAACTTGGGACGGAAGTGACGGAAGCTGGACTAGTGCGGGAAATTGGCTCGTCGATGGGACCACCCCCTCCGCAAGTGCGCCCGCGAACGGAGATACCGTCACGATCAATGCCGGGACCGTCACTAGTCCTGCGACTCTTGGATTCCGGAATATGACGGTCAATTTGAATGGGGGGACCTTTAACGAGGCATGGCACGATATTCATCTTTACGGCGGGACCGTCATGAATCAGACGGGCGGAACGCTGCACTATTCCAAAGAAACCAATGACCGGTGGCTGAATATCGGCGAGACTCCCGGCGATGCCGTCGCGGTCTACAATTTCTCGGGCGGTGTGATCTCCAACCTCAACTATCTTTGTGTCGGACGCCGCGGGCCCGGTCAGATGAACATTACCGGCACAGCTTCCGCGACGGTCGGAAACCTGATCCTCGGATACGCCCCGCTGAAATCCGGAGATTCTACCCTCACCATCGACGGCGGGTCGCTTACTGTCACCGGCCCGGCTCGGCTCGGCGGCGACAATACGGGGGAACAGGGAAATTATCTCGGTACCAGCTCCATGCTGCTGAGATCCGGGACTTTCACCGCGAACAGCGATGTCTACGTCGGAAAAACGGGGAACTTTACGTCGGTGCAGAAAACGCTCATCGACGTCTCCGGCGGAACGTGGACCAGTGCTGGAAAAGTCTATCTCGGCGTTGGCGGAAACACGACGGCGAGCGACAAAAATCTCATCGACTTCAACATCTCCGGCGGGACCGCTGATTTCAAAAACGAAGTCCACATCGGTTCCGCGGCTGGAACCACGGCCGTCATGCACCTGTCGGGAGGAACTTCCAATTTCGCAAAACCGGTTCTGATCTCCACCGCGAACGGTGCGAACGGCACGCTGAAAATCTCCGGAGGAACGAATACGTTCAGCGATAAGATCTACGTCGGATACATTGAGGAAGGCACGCACACCGGAACCGGCACGCTGGAGATCGCGGGAGATGCTGCGTTCAGCAATGAGATCCTCGTCGGTTACGGCGCGGCCGGAAATCTGAAACTTACGGCCGGAAATATTGATTTCAATAAAACGGACGTTGCTTTGAATATCGGTATGCGCGGCGCGGGCGGTAAAATGGAAATCTCCGGGACGGCTGACGTTTACGTCGGCGGTTCGGATCTCCACATTGGAAACGGAGCCGTCGGCCATCTGCTCCAGAGCGGCGGAAAACTCACGACCCGCAGCTGGCTCAACATCGGTGAAGGAAGTATGGGAACCTACGACATGACCGGCGGTCAGCTCGTCCCCGGTCACTACCTGGTCATCGGACGCCGAAGCAAGGGGGTCATGAACGTTTCCGGGACGGCGGACGTCGATGCAAAAGACGTCTACGTCGGCTACTTCTCCGACAAATCGGACGGTTCCGAGCTTAATATTTCGGGCGGAACGTTCGACGGGCATGCGCTTTACGTCGGAAATCAGCCCCATCACGGTCTCGATTCCGCGAAGATCGGCACGGGGACCGTTAATGTTTCTGGGGGCACAGTTAATTTCGTGAATCAATCCTTCATCGGACACCGCGGTCAGAATACCCGCGGCGGGATCGGTATCCTGAATGTCTCCGACTCCGGAAACATCACGTTCGGAAAGGCGAGCTACGCAAGCGGCAGCGACATGGTCGCGCTGAATGTCGGCTACGGCGAGAAATCGACCGGCACGATCAACGTTTCCGGCGGAAACATGAAAGTCACCGGCCACGCGTACATCGCGAACTGGCGCGGGACGGCAAACGTAAACGTCAGCGGCGGAAAACTCGATTTCGCACACGAAACGTTCCTTGGACAGGGCGGTGAAAGCACGACCCGCATGAACGTCACCGGCGGCGAGACCGTTTTTCAGAAGATCGTACGCTCCGGCTACGGCGATAAATCGGACGTCGAGCTGAACGTTTCCGGCGGAACGGTCCGATTCAACGGCCGCGTGGAAATGGGATGGAATCAAGGAAGCAGCGACTCCATCACGATCACCGGCGGTACGGTCTACGGACCCAATGCCGACTTTATTCTCGGCGCGGGAGGAGGAGTCACCACGATGTCTGTCGGCGGGAACGGGACATACAGCCAGAACGGGAAAGGCAATTTCATCGTCAATGCTGCGTCGAATAACGGCGAGACCGGGACGCTCCTTGAGCTGAAAGAAAACGGTACGATCGACACGCTCTGGTTCTCGCTTGGGCAGAATCTGGTCGGCGATTCCCCATGCAATACATTCAACATGACCGGCGGGACGCTTAAGATCGGAGGCGGAAACTTCCGGATCGGTTACCGTGCGCACTCGACGGTCAACGTCTGGGACGGCGACATTACGGTCGGCGGAGATATGCGCGTCGCGTTCCAGGATGACGGAAACAGCGGTGCGGCTCACCCGGCCGGCGCGGACGTGAATATTTATGGCTCCGGATCCACGTGGAGCATCGGAAGAGACCTGGACTGGAAATCGACCGGAAACGTGAACTTCATTGCCGACGGACTTAAACTGAACGCTGACGGTTCACTCGTTCCTGCGGTCTCGACGGT
>JAFQFS010000065.1 GCA_017398585.1 Clostridia bacterium | reverse complement strand
AACATTCTGTTAAGAAACCGGTATAGCTCTTGACATTCCGGACAAAACTTTTTATAATGACAACGTCAAATTAATTGTATGCAATTCAATTTATTTATATTAAACGGAGGATATCCTATGAGCATGTATGATTTCACCGTAAAAACCCGTGACGGCAGAGACGTTTCCCTTGCGGATTACAAAGGAAAGGTTCTGCTGATCGTCAACACCGCAACCGGATGCGGCTTTACGCCCCAGTACAGGGAACTGCAGGAGCTGTACGACGAATTCCGTGACGCTGGGTTTGAAATTCTCGATTTTCCCTGCAATCAGTTCGGTGAACAGGCGCCGGGGACGGATGAGGAAATCCATACCTTCTGTACCGGACGTTTCGGCATCACGTTCCCGCAGTTTGCGAAAATCGACGTCAACGGCGAACATGCCGTTCCGCTTTACCGGTGGCTGACGGAAAACACCGTTTTCGGAGGATTCGACAAATCCCCGGCCGGTCTGATGATGTCTCAGATTCTGAAGAAAGCCGACAAAGATTACGCGAAAACCGGCTCCGTCAAATGGAATTTCACGAAATTCCTGATCGGACGCGACGGACGGATTCTCGCGCGCTTCGAACCGACTGCTTCCATGAAAAAAGTAAAAACGGCGGTCAAAGAAGCATTATAACGGTTCTTCCGGCACAATTTTTCAAAAAACTATTGCAAAAGCGGATCGGACGAGATACAATGATTACAGGAATAACAACACAAAAAAGTGAGACAAAACGATATGTCCGACACCAGATACGATCCTCTGAAGCTGGAAAATCAGCTGTGCTTCCCGCTGTATGCCGCATCCCGCGAGATCATCCGGCAGTACAAGCCGTTTCTTGACGCCATCGACCTGACTTACACCCAGTACATTGCCATGATGATCCTCTGGGAAAGGAAATCCGTGACGGTGAAGGAACTCGGCGAATGCCTGTACCTCGACTCCGGTACGCTGACTCCGCTGCTGAAAAAGCTGGAATCAAAAGGTCTTGTGACCCGTACGCGGTCCGTACAGGACGAGCGCAGTCTGATCGCGGAGATCACGGAAGAAGGGATGAATCTGCGCGAACGTGCGCTGGACGTACCGGCAAAAATCGCACAGTGTACCCCGCTGGAGCCGGAGGAAGCTCTCACCCTTTACCGGATCCTCTACAAGCTTCTCGGCAGAACAGACGAATAAGTCCCACTGAAAAAACCGCAGGACATCGGATTCCTGCGGTTTTTCCCGTTCCGCAGAGATATTATGCTGAAATTTCAACAGAGACGAAAATTTCTTCCGGAAGTTCTTCACTTTCTCAAAACTTCTTGCATTTTTCACAAAAATCTGTTATACTGCTTTCATGAAACCCTCATAATTCATCAAAAGTGAGGACAAACGAACGGTAAATCAAACAGAAAGAGGTATACAATAGCATATGAAAACAACTGGCAGTCACTGAACAGCCGTCCGGTGCCGAAGTGGTTCGGCGATGCAAAATTCGGTATTTTCATCCACTGGGGACTGTATTCCGTTCCGGCGTACACCGGCCGCGGGGAATACGCCGAGTGGTACATGCAGCAGATGCGGAACCCCGAACATCCGTCGAGAAAATTCCATGACAAAACGTACGGTCCGCACGTAAAGTACGAAGACTTTGTCAGCGGATTCAAAGCGGAGCTGTTTGACGCGAATGCATGGGCGAAGCTGTTTCAGAAAGCAGGCGCTAAGTACATCAATCTCGTCTCCAAGCACCACGACGGGTTCTGTCTGTATCCGTCCGCGTACGCGTGGAACTGGAATTCCTGGGACGTCGGTCCGCACCGCGACTTCTGCATGGAACTGCGCGAAGCGATGGAAGGAACCGGCGTGAAATTCGGGGTTTACCACTCCGTTTACGAATGGTTCCACCCGCTGTACCTGCGGAATCCGGAAGAATACGCACTTTATCACCTGCATCCGATGCTGAAGGAACTGATCGAACGGTATCAGCCGTGGACGCTGTTTACCGACGGCGAATGGGATCATCCGAGTGACGTATGGCATTCGACAGAATTCCTGACCTGGCTGTACAACGAATCGTCCGTACGGGACTTCATTGTTCCGAACGACCGCTGGGGACGCGAAACACGCGGTCATCTCGGCGGAAACTTCACCACGGAATACGGTTACATCAGCGGTCATCAGAAGATTGAGGACATCGTGCTCGACCGTCCGTTCGAAGAATGCCGCGGCATCGGCAAGTCGTTCGGTCTGAACCGGATCGAAACCACGGACGACTACATGTCCGCAAAGGAACTGCTCGAAACGCTCTGCTCGCTCGTCGCCAAGGGCGGCAACTTCCTGCTCAACATCGGTCCTGCCGCCGACGGTACGATCCCCGTCATCATGGAGGAACGTCTGCTCCAGATGGGTTCATGGCTCGAAGTGAACGGCGACGCGATTTACGGCACGGAAATCTACACAAAGGAACCGCAGGACGGCATTTATTACACGAAGAAGGGCGAAAAAATCTACGCGATCCTGACCCGCTTCCCGTTCGGTTCCGTCACGCTCGACAAGGTTCCCTACTCGCCGTACCGCAAGGCACGTCTGCTGTCCCATCCGGCGGACATCACCGTCCGCGAAAACGACGGCAAAACCGAGCTGGTCTTCCCGCCGATTGACCCTGAAGACGTCCGCTGTCAGTGGCTGTATGCCGTTGAGCTGACGGAAGGCAACTGAACCTGATTTAACCCATAGTGCCAGTATGAATACGTAAGCTGAAGTTGAAACTTGGTTATCTTACATTGCCTTCCTCCGGGAGGAAGGTGGCGGCGAAGCCGTCGGAAGGAGAACGCGTTACTAAAAATTTGAGTCGCTGTGTTTTGTTATCAAAGCAAAACTTACAGCCACATGCCTTCGGCAGAGATTCAAATCGTTCATGACGAGTTCTCCCTCAGTCACTTCGTGACAGCTCCCTCCCGGAGGGAGCCATTTAACTGTCACTGCAGATTGATTTTTTGACATACAATCCCCGTAAACAACGGAAAGGAGAACAATTATGCGTTACATTGCGGATCATGACCTGCACATCCACACCCAGTTATCCCTCTGCTCCGGCGATCCGGAACAGAACAAGGACACCATTCTGAAGTACGGAATTGAAAACGGCATGACGACCCTCTGCCTGACCGACCATATGTGGGACAGCCGTGTTCCCGGCGCGTCCGGATGGTATCAGAAGCAGAGCTACGAATACATCTGTCAGGCGCTCCCGCTTCCGGAATCGGACAAAATCCGGTACCTGTTCGGCTGTGAAACCGACCTCGACCGCTACATGACCGTCGGCGTTTCGCCCGAAATCATGGAAAAGCTCGACTTCATCATCATTCCCACGACACATCTGCACATGCACGGCTTCACCCTCGACGGAAGCGAAGGGGTCAATGAACGAGCAAAGCTGTGGATCGACCGCTTCGACGGCGTACTCGATATGGATCTCCCCTTCCACAAGGTCGGTATCGCACATCTGACATGCAGCCTGCTGTACCGCGAACACTACATCGAAGTTCTGAAAACCATTCCGGAAAGCGAATACCGCCGTCTGTTTGCAAAAGCTGCGGAAAAGGGCGTCGGCATCGAGCTGAACTTCCCGTCCCTGAACCTGAACAATGAGACCCGCGATCCGACCCTTCTGCCCTACCGCATCGCGAAGGAAGAGGGCTGCAAGTTCTACTTCGGCAGCGACGCACACCATCCGGCAGGACTTGCCTCGGCAAAGGCAAATTTTGAAAACATCATCGACCTGCTTGAACTTGAAGAAACCGACAAATTCCGTCTTGCTTAATCGTCAATATCTCAAAAAATATCCTCCTGCTCACGCAGGAGGATATTTTTATCGGAAAATAATCGAATACAGATCGGCGTCACACATGTTGACGGACAGAACGACCGGTTTTCCCGCAAATGCGGCAACGTCGCCGTTAAAGCGGATGCGGCGGTCGGTGCTGTCCCCGAAGGTTTCGCAGGATTCGATCTTATTGCCGTCCATATCCCGCAGACGGAAGCGCATGTTTCCGTACGCGGAGGTCGAAAGGTTGGCGTACAGGTCTTTTCCTTCGAAAATGAACGGTTTTGTGACAAGATTTGCCTCCGGATACGGTGCAAACTGGGAGACAAAGCCATCCATGCGGATCGTGTAGCGGTAGATCTGTGCCGGCTTGTCCGACCAGCGGTTTTCCGCACAGTAGAAGGACAGCTCATCGTCACAGCCCGGATGAGCGGACTTCGTTTCGATCAGACCGTTCGAGAAGTACACGCTGCCGTACATCCAGTTGGTCGGATGCTCCGGTCCGGGACGGACGAACGCTTCGGGATAGCGTTTCCAGTTCAGCCCGTCTCGCGAGGTCATGAACAGGGTATCGCTGATGGCAAGTCCGTAGCGGGTGTCGTTCATGGTGTCCACACGTTTCCGACGGCTTTCCGATCCGCAGAGTTCGTCGTAATTCGGCGTCCACTTTCCCCTCTGGACGTAGCGGGACGGGAAGCCGATGTAGACATGGTCGGCGCGGTGGTATTTCATGATGGAGTTGATGTACATCTGCCAGTCGGTGCCGTTGTCGTAACGGAGCTGTTTCGGGAGCGGCCACGGCTTTTTGCCTTCCGGGTAAAGATCTTTGCTCTCCGTGAAGCGGATGTCGCGTGTCCAGATGGTGCAGGACGGATCCCCGTTCGGATGGAAGTCGCGGATGAACGCCTGATAAGTCTCCGTCTGTTTGTTGTAGAACAGCGTGTTCATGCTGTCAAAGTGTCCGGTGATCTTCAGCGGACCGCGGTTTTTCCAGTGGAGTCCGTCCGGGCTGACGAAGACGAACACCTGATTTCCGTCGTCCGCCATCGCCTTGTATCGTTCGTCTGGCAGACAGTCGGGATTTTCGTCGATGAACGGACGGAATCCATCGAAGCCGAAATGCTGTTCCGGATCCGTCTGGTCAATGAGAAGCGGGTTGTCGCGTGAACCTTCGAATTCCGAGATCCCGAGAGACGGCTGTTCCCAGTGGATGCCGTCGGTGCTTTCCGCATACGCGACATTTCCGGTGACTCGGGTGTACATCCGGTAGAGATTTCCGTCCTGCAGGACCGTGTTGTACGTGGCGTCGCCGCTGCTCTTCGACCACGGCTTATCAAACGTCAGCACGCATTCCCGCTGTACCGGTTCGTGCAGCCGGAACACCGTCGTCGTTTCTTCGGTATCGATCATCGTGTCGTCCCAGAACACTTCGCGCCGGGAGCCGATGTTGAGGATATCATTATTCATAGGGATCTCCTTTCTCCGAGCATCCGAAGGACGGTATCCGCGATGGTATCCCCCGCAGACGGATCGAGAAAACTGCCTTCGCAGAGCTTGGCTTCGTAAATATCGGTTTCCATGAGTTCGGGCACCGGGATATAGCCGTGCGTCCCGTTGGACAACGCGGAAAACAGGCAGTTTACCCCCGGACAGCCTTCGCGGATCTTTGCTGAGAACCGGTGATACGGTTCTCCCGGCAATACCACAACGGCAGCGTTCCCGAGTCCGAACACCTGCACCGGCGTCGGATGGACGGTTTCCGTCTGTACTTCTTCGTAGCGCAGGAGAAGCCGTGCGTCCCTCTTCGGTTCTCCGTCGGCGTCGACATTCCGCTTCGCCTTTTCGATCTGTTCCGCCGTGGCACGGCGGACAGGAAGATCAAGCATTTCCTTTTTCGCGAAAATACGGTCGCCGGAAACAGACGCACTTCCTTTTTCGATGATACGGACGGCTTCGGCGGCGATGGTTCTGCCCATCGTGCGGTAATGCGGAACGCCGTCCTCCTCCGGAATACCGGTGAAATAATTCAGGTAGTTGATGTGGTTGATGTCGCCGGACGCGCCGTTGATGTAGAGGGAAACAAACTCCGGGCCATAGATCTCCTTGAGTTTCAGCGAGAGTTCGGACGAATAGTCCCCGCTGTAGGCTCTGCCGCCGACGCAGTCCTGATGGCAGGCGAAACTGATAACCGCGCCGAGCGGTCGTCCGGTTTCGTCCCGCACCGTCAGAACCGGAAGAAGCGGATCCACATCGGAATACGGGACGGCACCTTCGCTGTCCGGATGCCACAGATGCGTGACGACGCGTCCGTCGCGCAGGAGGAAGTTCCGGTTGAAGGAGATCCCCGTCACTTCTCCGCATCCGAACGAAAGGGACGCGTTCTGCAGTCTGCGGAACGCAAGCGTCACGCAGTCTGCCGCCAGACGGACAACGACGGACATGAATTCCTCGTCATCCATGCCGGTCAGCGGCTCCCCGCACGGGATCCCCGTGTGGGAATGGGTCGCGCAGACGGCGATGTTGTCCGCGGGAATGTCGTTGTATTTCATCACGCGTGCGGCGATTGCATCCGCGTATTTCGTCGGGAGTTCCACGCAGTCGAGAACGACGAGCGCGATCTTCTCACCGCCGCTTTCAGCGGCAAAGGCTTTGGCATACAGCTTATCCTGTACATCCTCTGCGATCCGCGCCATGTAGTAGCCGGGCATGGATTCACCGAGCGGAGGGGTGATCTCCCGTTCGTAAAATGCACATTTCATTGCCAGCACCTCCGTCAGATGTGCAGTGCCATCATCGTCATGCCGTGGTCAAACCAGCGTTCCAGTTCGAATTCGTACCGTCCGAAATCGCGGCGGAAGTCTTCCCAGAGCTCGTGCGCCTTTGCATCCTCGCCGACGGCTTTGACAGCCATGACTTCTGCGAGACGTTCACAGTATTCCGCGTGACGCTGAAGAAGCCGCATGGACACGGACTGGACACGGATCGGAAGACGGCTGTTCGCTTCGGCGACGGCACGTCCTTCGGCTGCAATCGCGGGAATCGTCTTCAGAATTTCTGCGTGTCCGGGGTTGTAGAAGCGTCCCTTCGCACCGTCTGCGGAGCGTTCGCCTTCCATGTAAGCGAAATCGAAGGCTTCGCTGATGCGGGTGAGGTAATCCCTGACTTCCCGCCATGCGTCGCCGTAGCAGTGGCTGAGGTAGTCGTCAACAACAGCGTTATAATCGCAGTTCACGTCAAGCAGGGCTGCCGCGTAAACATAGAGCGCCAGACCGTTCGGGAAGAAGCAGCGCTGGGAACCGTCCTCGACAATGCCGCTCAGACCGATGCCGCGGTAGGCGAGAATGTCTTCGTAAATGCGGCGGCTGAGGGTCATCGCACCCGGATCGTAGCACATATGGCGCCAGAAATGGTATTCGTAGGTGAAGCAGGGGCCGTGCCAGTCCTTCTGCCAGTCGAGCAGGAACGCGGCGTTCGCTTCGGACGAAGTGGGAGATGCCCAGCGGTTGCGTTCGTATTCCGGCGGATCCGTGATTTTGTCCTTCTGAACACTGCTCGTGTAGGAACGCTGGATCGGCGCATAAAGAAGAGCAAACCGTTCGGGATTTCGGATCTTTTCCTGTCGCGGCGCAAACAGCGTGTCCACGTAGGCGATGAAAACGATCTTGGAATCGAGATTGCGGCGGGCAAGTTCCTCGTCCAGCTCATTCATAATCATAATATAATAATCGGACGGGCGGAGCTTTTTACATTCTTCGCATTCGCAGTGATTGCGGGAACCGTCCGCGAGCCAGACATGGATATAGGAAACGTTCTGATGCGTTTCCGCGTAATCCGCGATCGCCTGTGCCATCGTCGTGCGGACTTCCGGCTTCGACATGCAGAGGTTCGTGTTCAGCGGAACGCCGCCCCAGAGCTTGCGTTCGCCGTCCGTGAGCGCGAGCAGTTCCTTCACGTTGTCAGGAATCTCCTGCGTGGACGCCGCCCAGCCGGCGGTTGAAGAAATGCCGAACGGTTCCGCCGTCCATCCGTGTCCCATATCGTGGAACTGCAGACCGCGTTTCGCGATCTCCGCTTCGCACTGACGCTTCCACTGAAGCACCGTTTCGGGCGTAACCGGTTCCGGCGGACGGTTTTCTTCGTTGTATCGGTGGGTGTAGTAGGTGTTGTAATAGGTAAACGGAATGTCAAACTCAAGCATATAGACGTTCATCTCGAGCTTGGCAAAATAATCGATGGTTTCCAGCATGCTCTGCTGGAATTCTGCGCCCTCGTTGCAGTGACCGCGGAACCGGTGATCTGCCTTGTGACGGTAGTCCACCGGACGGACCGGCGCGACCGGAATGTATTCCCCGTCCACACCGGGATACAGCCAGCGGCATCCGTTTTCCTTCAGATAACGGTAAACCGCGAACAGGACGCTGCGCGGGTTGCTTCCGGCGAGGATTCCGCCGGTTTCGTCCGCTTTGATGCAGACCACGTCGTCAAGGACGGGTTCCTCAACATCCGAGGTATCCAGCCCGAAATCCTCCAGCAGGCCGAGACGGAATCCGTCCTCCGCCGACGGTTCGTACACAATGCCGATGTCCCCGCAGGATGGCATCATCATCCGCAGATATTTTTTGAGTTCCTCCGCCGCAAAGTCGATCACATGATCGGCGCGGACTTTTTTGATCACATACATCGAAACGATCCTCCGTTCTGTATTTTAAATAAGATTTGTTTTTAGTATATCAGCAAATCCATTCATTGTCAACAAAAATATCGCGCATTTTTCCGCATATTTCAAGCAGACGCACAAAAAAGACGGAAATCCGATTGACAGCACCGCCGAAAAACGATATAATCAAATCAATAAATCAACCGGTACAGGAGGCACTCTATGAAATCTGTTCTGACGATGAAATATCCGTCCGCGTGGCACGGCGATATGTGGCGCGAAGGCGCGCCGTGCGGAAACGGCATGGTCGGCGCACTCGTCTACGGCGGCGTTGACCGCGAATACATCCTGCTGAATCATGCGCATCTCTGGAAAGGCGGACGCGTCGTTGAGATTCCGGACGTGCACGACGCCCTTGTGAACGTCCGTCATCTGCTGGACTGCGAACGTCCCGATCTCGCCAACGCCGTCATTTCAAATGCGCTCCGTTCGGCGGCATACACCGCGCAGACCTCGGATCCCCTTCCCCTCGGCGACATCCGCATCCTCCGCCGCTCCGAACAATCCGTCACCGGATACCGCCGCCGGATCGACATGGAAAAAGCGGAAGTAACCGTCACGTGGAAGGAAGGCGGTGCGCAGTTCACACGTTCAACGTTCGTGTCACGTGCGGACGGACTCTGCTACACGCGGATCACCTGCACAAAGCCCGGTCGGATCTGTGCGGATGTGACGCTTGACATCCATGATCCCGAAACACTGCCCGACGGAACCCTGCACAATACAAGAACGGAAGTCCGTAACGGCATGGTGTATTATGCGGGCGACAACCACACCGCCTACCGTCCGGCACAGGGAAGCTACGGCGCAGTCATGCGGGTACAGATCAGCGGAGGAACGCAGGAAACCGCCGGACGTTCGATCCGGATCACGGGCGCGGATGAAGTCCTGCTGGTAACATATGTATTTGTCGGCAGAAACCGCGCAGATGCGTTTGCGGACGGCGATAACGTTCTGCGGGAACTGACGGATTACAGCACCGCCCTCGCCCGTCATACCGAACTGCATCAGGCGCTGTACGGCGGTGTGGATTTCTCGATTTCCGAAACCGTAGACACCTCCAACGAGGAACTCCTGCTCGACGCATTCGATGAGGAGGCCTCAGGCGAACTGATGGAAACCATGTATGCCTACGGCCGCTATCTGTTCGTCTGCTCGACGGCGGGACCGGACACCAACGGCGCCCTTCCGGTGCATCTGATCGGTCTCTGGAACGGCACTTATCGTTGTTTCTGGGCATTCCATATGTTCAACGTCAACTTTGAAATGATCTACTGGCAGGCACTTTCCGGAAACCAGCCCGCTCTCCTCCGCACCGCGCTTGATTATGTCGAAGCGTTCATGGACGACTTCCGCGAAAACGCAAAGAAAATCTTCGGCTGCCGCGGGATCTACATCGACTCGGTCAATACACCCGAAAGCGGACGTGCAGCCTGCCTTGCCGACCACATCATCAACTGGACAGCGGGCGCGGGATGGGTCGCCGAACATTTCTACGATTACTACCGCTATACCGGAGACGAAGACTATCTCCGCGAACATGCGCTGCCGTTCATGATGGAAGCCGCGCTGTTCTATGAAGATTTCCTGATCGAGCGGAACGGCAGACTTGAATTTGCACCCGCGACCTCTCCGGAAAACGTTCCGTCGTCTACGATGGAAAAAACCGGAATCCGGGCACAGGTGACCAAAAATCCGGCGATGGACATCGCCGTTGCCCGCGAACTGCTGACCAATCTGCTGGAAGGCTCGGAAATCACCGGCATGTACGCGGACAAGCGTGCCGTCTGGGAAAATATGTTCGCCCGGCTTCCCGATTACCGGTACAATGAAGACGGCTCACTCAAGGAATGGGCGGACGATTTCTACACCGACAACAACCGCCACCGCCATCATAGCCATCTCTACGGTATTTTCCCCGGTCACAGCGTGACCGAAGGGACAAAAGAATATGACGCGTTCCGTCTGGCAGAAGACAAGCGCATGAGCGAAGGGCTGACATCCCAGTCGTCGTGGGCAATGATCTACATGGCATGTGTCAACGCGCGTCTGAAGCGCGGCGAGGAGGCGTGGTTTGCCCTTTCGGAAATGGTGCGCTACTGCTGCATGAACAATCTGTTCACCGTCCACAACGACTGGCGGCGGATGGGCAGCATCCACTGCGATGACATGCGTCTCGCGCCGTTCCAGATCGACGCAAACATCGGTTTCCCGGGCGCGGTCAACGAAATGCTGCTTGGCTGTGCCGACGGTACACTGACCCTCTTTCCCGCTCTTCCGTCCCGCTGGAAGACAGGCAAGCTGGAAGGACTCCGCACGGTCGGCGGACGGATCGTCTCGCTGTACTGGGAAGAAAATCGCGCAAAGGCAGTGATCTCCGCAGGATTCGCCGATTCGGTGATCCGTCCTGCTGGCGGATGGACCTTCGCTGACGGCAGCGGATGCCGGACGCTCGTCGCCGAAGAAACCGCCGTTCTCGAATTGAAAAGAAACAACTGAATAGAAAGAACCGCAGACATTGTGATCTGCGGTTCTTTTTTCGGTTACTTATCGGTAAGCGTCCAGCCGTGGTCGCCGTGGTAGATCATCAGGCGGGTCATGCCGCCGTCGATGCAGATATTTTCCCCCGTGATGAAGCCAGCCTGATCCGAACACAGGAACAGGATCATCGACGCGATGTCCTCCGGAACGCCGACCCGTCCGGCAGGCTGCTGTACGGCGTCGGGACCTTCATAGGTATTCCCGCCGGTGTCGATCCATCCGGGTGAGATCGAGTTCACACGCACTTTTCCGGCAAGGCTGACCGCCAGTGCGTGGGTCAGAGCGGAAATCCCACCCTTTGCCGCAGTGTAGCTTTCCGTTTCCGGCTGACTCATGCGGTCGCGGGAGGACGAAATGTTGACAATCGCCGCGTGTTCCGCAAAATGCGGCTGAAACAGCTTCGACAGATAGAACGGCGCGGTCACGCCGACTTGCATGGCATACATAAAATCCTCGTACGATGCGGACGAAATCCCCTTCGACAGCGGAGGTGCGTTATTGATGAGAAAGTCGACATGCCCGTAATCCGCAATGACTTTTTCCGCAAAGATTTCGAGCACTGCTTTGTCGGCAATGTCCCCCTTGTAATACGGACTTCCGTTCACGTCGATCGTACAGACATGAGCGCCGCTCCTTCTGAGCATCTCTGCCGTGCACTGTCCGATGCCGTGGGACGCGCCGGTAATGACGGCAACTTTCCCGCTGAAATCATAGTCCGGCATCATTCACCCCTCCGGAATGTGAAGGATTCCAGTGCCGCATCCGTGAAGCCGCCGTAGAATTTCAGGGTAACGGTACGGATTCCGGTACACGCGGGAACCGGAACGGTCACATCCGTATAGGTATCGGCAGAACGGACGGTAACGCAGGTCACATAGCGGTCGTCCAGATAGAGTTCCAGCCGGCAGGTGCCTTCCGTTTTCAGGCGTGCGGTGAAGGAAGTTTCACCGTCAAAGCGGAGATAACGGAATACCGCTGTGTCGTCCGGACGGATTTCGTCCAGCACAAGCACATGTTCCGAAGCGTCGTCTCCGGCGATACGGACATGTCCGGTCAGACCGCAGGCATAACATGCCGGAACAGTTTCGCAGGCAGGGATCGCATCCCCTGCACCGGAGGATGTCATCGGAACTTCGTCAATCGTGCCGTCGGGATTGATCGTGATCGGTTCGGCGCAGACATGGCGCGAATTCTGCGATGCATGGGTGGAACGGTGGTAGAACAGGTACCACTGACCATTGAAGCATTCCATCGAGCCGTGGTTGTTCCATGTCTGCGGGTCACAGCCGAAGTTGTCAAGGATGACTCCGCCATACCGGAAGCCGGTCATCGGATTGTCCGAAACGGCGTAGCCGAGCGAAGTCGCTCGGTTTCCATGGCGGTGCGTATCTGTGAAGAGGAAATAATACTTGCCGTTGATCTTTTTGACGGAACTGCCCTCGTGGAACTCGTGTTCGGCAACGCTGAGCGGCTGAACGGCGGTTTCCGGTTCGATCTCGACCATATTTTCCTTGAGTTTCGCGACGCGTACCCGGTCGAACTGTCCCCAGTAGAAGTACGCCTGTCCGTCATCGTCGATCAGAACGGCGGGGTCGATGCCGTGTACATGTTCCATCGGTCCGATGTCACGGAAGGGACCGGTCGGGGATTCCGATTCGGCAACCCCGCAGCGTCCGTCCGGAACACAGTAATAGAGATAATACCTGCCGTTGCGGTAAGCACAGTCGGGCGCGTACAGCGCACCGCAGTCCTTCGCCCACTCGGTGTCCGCGAGAGTGAAGGCAACACCGTGATCCGTCCAGTGGATCATGTCATCGGAGGAATATACATGGTAGATGTCGGAACAGTAGGTCAGCTTTCCCTGCAGGTCAAAGGAACCGTACAGGTAAATTCTTCCGTCCGCCCAGACGTGGGCTTCCACATCCGGGATGAAGGTTTCGTTGTTCAGAATGGGATTATGAGCGTATGTATTCATTGTTTCACCAGTTTTTCAATCAAATTCATTCGGTCATTCGCCGAGGTATTCCGGAACAGTCGCTCCGCCGCACGGCATGTTGACCTGCTTTACCCAGTAGCGGTAACGCATGCGTTCCAGCTCCGTGGAATGGTTCAGCGTCACACAGGCACCGGGAGCGGAACTGCCGGCACCGGCACGGGTGATCTTGTACGTGACGGTTTCGGCTCTGTCATAAATGCCGGATGCGTCCGTGTAGGTCTGATCCGTAATACCCTGTGCGATCTTTTCGTAGACGGGCGAGCTGTCGGCTGCACGCCAGATGTCAACCGCTTCCGCAAAGTCCCACGACAGAATACCGGGACGGCTTGCGCGGAGTCCAGTCGGAACAGGCTTCTTTTCCCATACGGGGATATCCGTGATCGCATAGATACCGCCGGCTTCCGTCGCGAAGACGATATGATCATCGTCCGGACGTTCCGCCGGGAACGCAAATACCGCTTTGCCGATGCCGGGATATTCGATGCGGCAGTCTTCCCCTGCGGCGGAGTGAACGGTAATCGTCCGGGCACAGCCGTTTTTCCAGCTTACGTCAACGGTGAAGCCGCCGCGTGCCGCGAGACCGGTGTAAGCACCGTCTGTCCATGCATCCGGAAGGGACGGAAGCGGGCGGATACAGCTTTCGTGGCTCTGGATGAGCATTTCCGCAACGCCGGAAGTGCCGCCGAAGTTGCCGTCAATCTGGAACGGCGGATGGAAGTCCCAGAGGTTCGGAAGCGTCCGCTTGCCAAGGAGGTTTGCGAACAGTTTATGCGAACGGTTGCCGTCGCCGGTACGCGCCCAGGTGTTCAGGCGGTGCGCCAGCGCCCAGCCGGTCGATTCGTCCGAACGGAGGTCGAGGGAGACCTTTGCGGCGTCAAGCCATACGGGCGTTTCATTCCGGATGGACGTACCGGGGTACAGACCGACGAGCTGGGAAATGTGGCGGTGACGGAATTCGCCGACTTCGCCGTAGAAGTGTTCTTCGCGGTATTCCTTGATCTGTCCGCTCCAGCCGACCTGTACGGGATCATAGCGGTCAATCTGTTCGCGGACGGTGCGGATGACATCGAGATCTTCGGGCGGAAGGGTGTCTTCGCCGAGAAGGTCGACACAGCGGAGAAGGTCCATGCCGTTTTCCCAGATCATCTGCTGGTCGAAACCGCAGCCGACGGTATGGTAATACTGAACATGATTTCCCCACTGATTCGAGAGGATCTGTTCCGGCGATGCAGAGAAGACGGACAGATACAGACCGTCATAGTCGCGTACAACCCTGCAGAGGAACTTCGCCATCGCGAGAAGTGCGGGATAGGTAATATTGCGCAGGACGTTTTTGTCGGCAGTAAAGGCATAATATTCCCAGAACAGCTTGGACGTAAGTCCGCCGGTACCGGGACCGGAATGTCCGCCCGGACCGCTGATCATGTAGGAATAGTTGCCGGTACCGATCGTCCAGCCGCAGTCCCCGAGAAGGTCGGAAGCGTTTTCGGGAACGGTATTTCTGATATAGTCGGAAGCAAAGGTTTCCGCCTGCGGACGGAATGCGAGATAGTAGTCGAGGTACGCATCAAATGTTTCGGCAAGACCGGTGACGAACGCGGGCCAGTAGTTCATCTGGACGTTGATGTTGTGCCAGTAGCCGCTGCCCCACGGGGAACGGTCGTGGCAGTTCCAGACCCCCTGCAGGTTTGCGGGCAGACAGCCGGGGCGGGACGATGCGATCAGGAGGTAGCGTCCGAACTGGAAGTAGAGCACTTCGAGATAGCGGCTCTGCGTTCCGGCGGAGTATTCCTCGAGCAGCTTGTCCGTCATGACTTCCGGAACATCGGTTTCACCGAGGTCGAGCGAAACGCGGTCGAACAGTGCCCGGTGATCGGCTTCATGGCGTTCGCGGAGGGTTTCATAGGAGTATCCGGATGCGGCTGCCGTGATCTGTTCGGCGATCGGAAGGGGATCGAAGTCACGGAGTTTCTTATGATTATCCGGTTCGGTGAACACTTCCGGACGGAGTTCGTAGTTGGTCGCGCCGCAGAAGATAAAGTCGGTTTCGGTAGCGCCGGTGATCGTCAGTTGTCCGTTTTCGGCGCAAACGGTACCGTTTGTGCGGACGGTAAGCTGAGCCGCAAAGCGGACACGGTACGCGCACATGATGCCGGTCATGGTAATGGTGTTTCCTGCCGCAGTGACTTCCCCCCTCTTTTCGCGTCCTTCCTCTTCGGTGAGGAATGGTATCTTCACTTCCGCAGTGAGCGTAACAGGTGTACTCGTTGTGATCCTGCCTGCGATGCTGCGGTCGGGATAGGAAGCGAAATACTCCCGTTCGACATGCACACCGTCCGCATCGTAGCGGACATACGCCAGTGCACGCCCGATGTCGAGACCGCGTTCGTAATTCTGCACGGCATCCTCGTCATGCGGGAAGCGGAAATAGAGATCGGCGAAACTGTTCAGACCGCCCAGATGACCGGGATTCTCCGTGGAATTCTCCGTGACCTGAATGCGTTCGCGGTTCACACCGCCGAACACGTTTCCGCCGGTGTATGAGTTCCCGATCGGCATCGAATACCGCTCCCATCCTTCTTCATTATCGGGAGCCGGTCTGTTATATCGTAATTTCAGTTCCATTCTCTGCGTCCTTTCTGTATTATTACAAAATATAGTGAGTGCAATTGTGGAGTTAAGGGGGAACGCGCTTTCTTGAAAGAAAGCACAAGACACTTCGTGTCTTAGGCAAAGAACTTTATGCTGCGGTAGCCGGTTTTTGAAACTTATATGGGTTTGTGAGAGGGGGTTTTTGATGGGTCTGTGCGCTGACATTTAGACTGTCCCAGCTGACAAAATATAGCAATCCAAGACCTATGTAGTAGTGGAGACGGAAGTCAGGGGCCACCGAGACCCTGACTTCCCACGCCGTATGGGATAACCTTGATACAGTGCTATCGCATGCAATCCCTCTACGTAAAGCAATTGCCCGCTCGGCTTGGCTGTCGCCGTCCTCGCTTTT
>JAFQFS010000064.1 GCA_017398585.1 Clostridia bacterium | reverse complement strand
TTGCATATTTATATCTTATTTCGCTGTAATCAGCACGCCGCCGTTCGACTTCATCTCAAACGTATAGCTTCCGTCCGCCTGCTTGACGAGCGGCAGTTCGCCTTCGTTGGAAATCGCCTTCACCTTGCGGTCGTCCGCACGGAAGGTGACGGTATAGGTCTTCGGTTCAGCATCCATCGGATCGTCTGCACCGCAGATAAACAGTGCGAAATTTTCTGTGTCCTTCCTGGACACCATCTGACCGACCAGAAGTTCTTCCCCGTTCACCGCACAGACATCCGCGAACACACCGGTGTTCAGCGCCGCGATCGGTGCCTGACCCACCGCCTTCATCCATTCCGAACCCTCGAAACCGACGAAATGCGTCGAAACGCGGCGGTACTTCATGTATTCGTCCGCGAGAACACGGATCTCAGCGTTGATCTTCTTCAGCTTGTCGTACTGCTCGGTCTTTTCGCCCTTGTCGTCGAGCACCTGATTGTGCCACCAGCCGGCAGTGTAGCATGCCCACGTGATATTTTCCGCGCCGAACGCCATCGAGGAGAACGCCTGATACCGGAGCTGATTTTCCGTGATCCACTTTTCCGGACGGTTCGAATTTACCTGCAGCACGATCCACATGCTGCGTCCGGAACGAAGCGCTGCGTCCGCAACAATGCGGAGATTTTCGAGCGCACCCGTAACGGAAGCCGCGTACATATAATAGTCGTAGCAGATGTAATCCGAACCGACACATTCGCAGTACCGGTCAATGTGTTCCGCGTAGGTCGGCGTACCGAGCTGGTTGACGGTTTCCTCTGCGTTGTTCTGCGAAACGGACGCATAGTTCGGATACAGGTTGAGATACGCAAACTGGTTCGGGAAATGCTGATCCATATGGCGCATCACTTTCCCGTAATGCGGGAAATCAAGCGCGGACGGTTCATCTCCGGCATCGATTGCCCAGATCGCCGGATGATCGACGAACCCGGCAGCCGCTTCTTCGTATTTTTCGATCGGGTTGCTCGCTGCCATTTTTCCGGCATTGTTGCCGTCGCCGCCCCACCATCCCGGTACAATCCCGCTGACGATCGCGCCGACGTTGTATTTTTCAAACAGATCGAGTGTCGGCTTGTCGTAATCCATGCAGATCACGAAGTCAATACCGCACTCCCTGAGGTCTTTGACATGCTGTTCTGTACGGGCGTACGGTTTGAGATGGTATACACCGATGTTCAGGCGTTCGCGGTTCATACGTTTGTTCATGATGTCCTCCTTACAGGTTCTTCTCAAGTCGGTATTCGATCGTATACGGTTCTTCTTCCACCGGCTGAACACGGATAAGCATCGCATCCCCTGCGGAAAGTTCGACGTCGATCTCGCTCCATTCGCCGTCCAGAGCCTTCTGACGTCCGGTCGTGCTGCTGACCGTATACAGACGGACATTCTGCTTGAAATTCAGTTTAAAAAGTTTGGCTGCAGTGAAGTCACGGTTGAGAAGCATCAGATAAATGTTTCCGTATGCATCTTCAAATTCACCGACGGACACGCGTTCCGCCAGTTCACCCGTGAGAACCGCGCTGTCAGCAAGATTATCGCGGAACTCATCGTAATACGGATAGTCGGTAAGAAGGTCGGCACTGTGGAAGACATAACGGTTCTCGAGCGCCATCAGGGTATTGCCGAGATGACGGAATTCGTCGTGGATCTTCTTCTGTTCTTCGAAGAACGGTCCGCGGCTGCCGTCTTCATTGATGACCGAGCCTGCCGCCGTGTACTGCTGCAGTCCCTTGAAGCCGTACATCGCCGCCGCGTACATCATCATGCGGACCATCGGGAATTCGAACGTCTTGTATTTGTAAAGGTTCACGCCCTGATAATAGAACCACACCGGCATATGATATTCCCGGCCGAGTTTGCGCATCATACCCATGTCGCACCACATCAGCGAGTCGTCAAGCTGTTTTTCGTCGGTATACCAGCGGAGTCCGATGGGATAGTAGTCGAGCGAAAGCTGAGGCGGATCGATGATTTCAACGTACCGGCGCAGATATGCCGCGAATTCACCGTTTTCCCACGTATATTTGCTGTTGTAGCTGGGAATCGCCACCGTAAACGGCAGTCTTGACGGATCCTCCTTCTGGAAAAGATCCATCTGATACCGAGTTTCAATAAGCTGGTCTTCCACATAGGGTTCGTCCCAGACATAATACCCGACCACGCACTTCCACGGACGAATCTCATCCGCAAGCTTCCGCGCGACGGACGGTGCGATGTGGCGTTCGAGGTTGCGCTCCTGCATCCCGCCGAAGACGGAGAAATCCTGATACAGCAGCGGCAGACTCAGTTCTTCGCAGATGCGCAGCGCCTCCTGTGCCTGATCATGCCCCGCCCAACCGAGTTCAACCATGTTGAAGCCGGCTTCCGCGCAGTTTTCGAGCGTATCGCGCATATTGTCCCCGCGTGCCGAGAACGTGGAGAGAATAAAATTATCCTGCTGCCACAGTCTGCGCGGGTTTCCGACCGGGTATCGTTTCAAAATCCGATGTTCCATAAGTTGCTCCTTTCGATAAAATGAAAAGGACGCGGGGGAAACTTTTTGAAAAAAGTTTCCCCCGCACCCCTTTCAAAAACTTTTATACAAATATATTGACAAAATTTTGTGCAGTTTATTGGAATTTAAGTTCTACGAAATCCTATTCCCCAGATGAAAAGTTTTTGAAAGTGGGGTTCGGGGAGAAAACTTTTTTCAAAAAGTTTTCTCCCCGGGAACTTCATTCCATCAAAAATCCGCCTTGATTTCCGTCGGAACAACGGCAGGCTGGCGTTCATAGGGAGATTCAATCGCTACGGGCGCGTTGCTGCGGCTGCTCTTCTGGAAGGAAAGCATGATTTCGAGAACGTGGAGCTGCTGCATGTAGTTTGCACGGTGGAGACGTCCTTCTTCCATCGCGTCGACCATTTCGGACAGACCGAGCGCACGGCTGTTGACCGTGAAGCCGGGATCGAGTTCCACCTTTTCGTACGGCTTGCCTTCGCGCATGATCGTCACGTCGCCGCCGAAGGTGTTCGGGTCCGGAACGTGGATCGAGCCGGTCTCGCCGTAGATTTCAATAAATTCGTGACGGTCGGTGTAGGTGTCGAACGATACCGTGAGGGATGCAACCGCGCCGGACTTGAAGCGGATCGCACCGGTCGAGAACGTGTCAACTTCAACGTCGATCACTTCCCCCTTGTGGGGTTCGCTGCCGATCACACGCTGCGGGAACGAAATTCTGCCGTATGCCATGACGGAATCCGCCTGTCCGAGAAGGTTGACAAGCGTGGTGACGTAATACGGACCCATGTCGAGCATCGGGCCGCCGCCATACTTATAGAAAAATTCCGGATCCGGATGCCAGCCTTCGGGACCTCTGCCGAGGAAAAAGACATTCGCACCGACGATCTTGCCGATTGCGCCTTCGTCAATGAGACGGCGTGCGGTCTGGATACCGGCCCCCATGAAGGTATCCGGTGCGCCGCCGAGATAGAGTCCCTTTTCCTTCGCCAGTGCAACGAGTTCCTTCGCCTTGTCAAGATCGGTCGCCAGCGGCTTTTCGGAATAAACATGCTTGCCGGCAAGAAGTGCAGCCTTGCTTACGCCATAATGATCGTTCGGACGGGTGATGTTCAGCACGATATCCACTTCCGGATCCGCAAACAGCTCATACATATCTTTGTAGATCTTCGTTACGCCGTATGCCTTGGCCTGATTCTCCGCCTTTTCACGAACAAGGTCGCAGACACCGGCAACTTCCAGATTACGGAACGTCTTCGTGATATTCGAGAGATAGATCCCGCTGATGTTCCCGCATCCAACAAATCCGATTTTCATAATTTACCTCCGAGTGATTTGTTTGTTCCTGGGGAAGGGACTTTTTGAAAAAAGTCCCTTCCCCAAACCCCATCTTCAAAAACCTTTATACGATATAGATAGACAAATCCCAGTGCAGATTAACGCTCTGCAATCACTTTGTCACCACAATCGTCTGAAGTTTTTTGGATGGGGTTTGGGGAAACCTTTTTGCAAAAAGGTTTCCCCAATTATTATTTATCTTCTTACCAAAACAGACCCGCACATAAGGTACGGGTCTGTAATTTTGACGGAGCTTTATAATTTTCGAAAAACCTCTGCCGGTATCAGCCCGCAGGATAGTTTTCGTCGTACCATGCGCCGTAGATGGACGCGATGGAATTTTCGTTTTCTTCGGCATCAAGGAGAGAATTGATAAGTTCGTTGTCCTTGATTTCCTTCTTGATCGCGTCAACGGTGGTCTTCCATTCTGCGAACGGAGTAGCATCGATGGTAGCCTTGTAGGTCTTGGAAAGTTCAGCAAGTTCAGCGATCTGAGCCTTGTTCGTGTCGTTTACATAGCCGGTAAACTTCATGTACGGGCTGGAGATGGAGTCGAGGTTCTGCTGCTTGCCGTATGTCCAGTAATCCATGGAAACGCCTTCGCCCGGATAGGTCATGTAAACGTTACCGGTCTTGACGAGATCCATCTGGTAGTCGTCGCTGAGGATGGAGATGGTTTCCTTGGTTTCTTCATCATCATATTCCCAGTGTACACCCTCTGCACCATACTGAAGGATGGTACGGATGTCGGAGCTGGTGTTCAGATAGGTGATGATTTCCATGGAACGGGAGAGGCTCTTGGAGTAAGAGCTTACTGCGAACATGGAACCGTAAGCATCTTCTTCGGTCATCATCGGCTTGGAGTAGATGTTTACGTAGTATTCGTCTTCGTACTGTTCAACGACGGAAGCATCGCCGGAGATTACGCCGACCGCGAACTTTTCACCTTCGTCGACCTTACCGTCACCGATGTAGCCGAGTTCGCCGAGTTCCTTCATCATGCCAACGGTGTTGATGTATACGTTGGTGGAGAAGATGCTCTTCGGAGCAGCCTTGATGTTGTAGGACATGGTGTTGGTGATCTGAGATGCGAGAACGGACCATTCGGACGGATCTTCGCCCCAGTATACCATATTAGCAGCTTCTACTTCGCCGAGAAGAGGAGTTACGTCTTCGTTGCCGTTGTCAACCTGGTAGCCCATATCCTTGATGAAGTCCTGACACTTCAGGAAGGTGCTGAGGTCCTTCTCGTTGTAGTCGTACTTTTCAACAAGTTCCTTGTTTACGAGGAAGTACTGATATTCGCCGACCGGATGGTTGTTCGGGATTGCATAAGTACCGCTTACGTTCGCGAGGGTAAGGTAAGTCGGGTAAATATAAGTCTTGAGGATCTTGGAGTTGCCGCTCAGTTCGCCGTCGAGCTGCTGGATCTGTTCGTTTTCAATGTAACGGAGGTAGTTATCGTAACCCTGAACAAGGAAGATGTCCAGCTGATTTTCGCCAACTTCCGGATACTTGATTACGCTGATACCGAGTTCGTTGACGATGGTTTCTTCTTCAACGGGTTCGGTTTCGCCTTCTTCGGTTTCTTCGGTTTCTTCAACCTCGATACCCTGAGCCTTCAGTTCCTTGAGTTCTTTTCTCTTGCGTTCCGCTTCTTCTTCTTCTGCGATAAGAGCAGCAGCGATGCGGTCCAGTTCACCGTCGATGGTTTCCTGGTACTTGTCTTCCGGGATCGCCTTGAGTTCGATAGCGGTATCGTACTTCGCCTGGGTCAGACGGTTGATCTGTGCTTCTGCGAGTTCGATAGCTTCTTCGGTGGTATTCTTGCTGGTAGGCAGCCACAGGGAAAGAGTCATGGAAATACGAGCTGCTTCTTCGGTATCCGCAGTCGCTTCAACGTCTTCTTCCGTTGCTTCCGATGAACATCCGGTGAAGGAACCGAGAGCGAGCATCATGGCAAGCAGCAGGGTTGTGAGCTTTTTATTCATTAGGGAATCCTCCTCATCAATTCTTTGGGTCTCTCTGCCAAAAAAATTGCCCATAAAATTCTTACATTATTGTACACGAAAATCTTCAATATGTCAAGCGTTTTTTAATGGAACCGCTGCCGAAAAAACGCTTTTTTCACTCTGTTTGATTTTTTGGACGGACGTTTTTTTGTGCATCACTTCCAATTAATACGTCCACTTTTTATGCAATGTAACTTTTTTCTTGTGTGTTTGCAACAATTGAATCCGGCTGAAAATAGTCAAATAATCTATTTTTTCAGCTGTTCGTATGTCTGCCCGGATTGTAATGCGGACGTGCGTTCTCTGCGGCAGCGGCGGTTTCCTCCGCGGAATCTTCCGCAGCTTCCTCTCCGTTGTCCTGTGCCGCGATGTCTTCCATGATTTCCATCACGGAGGTGACTTCGTCCAGCGCAAGACCGGTGTCCGCCGCAATCTCCTCGGGCGTTGCTTCCCTGCCGAGCTGTTCTTCCAGCACCATATCACTGCGGGAGATGGTGTGCAGCAGTTCGGTAAGGTGATCCGGGATTTTTCCGGAATCCTCCGCCTCCACGACGGCATATTCCAGCGCTTCCAGGACTGCGTCCGCCGCATAGGTACGGAAATCGCCGTCCTCCGCCGTGTAGTCCTCGACGGCTCCGACGAGCCCGAGACTTCCTTCCTGCAGGAGATCGAGGAAGGTCACGCCGCGTCCGACATACCGCTTTGCGGCGCATACAACAAGACGCATCGTCCCTTCGATCAGATCCGCTTTTGCCGTTTCGTCGCCTTTCAGAACACGTCCGGCGAGCTTATCCGCCGCATCCGCATCAAAAGCAGGCAGCGACGCGATCTCGGCGAGATAATTCTTCGCGTGACGGTTCAGCACAACACCGTCCTGCGTGAGCATCATCTCCATGTCGCCGTACGTCGGAATCAGTTCGGATTCAAACACGATATCTTCCGCCAGTGCGGGATTTTTTTCGCTGTTCATCGGTTTCCACCTGTTTTCCATCAGGTCATGTCGTTGAGGAAGCCCTTGAGGATCTTCGAACGGCTCTGATGACGGAGCTTGCGGAGTGCCTTTGCTTCGATCTGGCGGATACGTTCACGGGTGATGTTGAATTCGCGGCCGACTTCTTCCAGAGTGCGGGTTCTGCCGTCCTCGAGACCGAAACGGAGCTTGATGACCATTTCTTCACGGGGCGTGAGGGTGTGGAGCACCTTGTTGAGCTGTTCGCGGAGGAGCTGATAGGAAACGGCTTCCGCGGGAGTCGGGGAGGAATCGTCGGGAATGAAGTCGCCGAGATGGCTGTCGTCTTCTTCGCCGATCGGGGTTTCGAGAGAAACGGGGTCCTGTGCCGCCTTCATGATTTCACGGACCTTGTCCGCGCTCATGCCGAGCTTTTCCGCGATTTCGTCGATGGTGGGTTCACGGCCGTATTCCTGCAGGAGCTGACGGGACGTACGGGAAACGCGGTGGATGGTTTCGACCATGTGAACGGGGATACGGATGGTTCTCGCCTGATCCGCGATGGCACGGGTGATCGCCTGACGGATCCACCAGGTCGCGTAGGTAGAGAACTTGTAGCCCTTGGTGTGGTCGAACTTTTCGACTGCCTTGATCAGACCGAGGTTGCCTTCCTGGATGAGATCAAGGAAGTACATCCCCTTGCCGACGTACTTTTTCGCGATACTTACAACGAGACGGAGGTTTGCTTCGACCAGTTCGTTCTTTGCGGCTTCGTCGCCTTCCGCGATCTTTTCCGCAAGATACGCTTCGCGTTCGGGATCGAGCAGCGGAATCTTGCCGATGTCCTTGAGGTACATGCGTACCGGGTCGTCCACCGCAACGCCTTCGTCTGCGAGGAGCTTGTCAATATCTTCGTTCTCATCCACTTCGGGAGCAGCATCGGCGGAAACGCTGTAGCTGTCGTCGTTTTCGAGATAGTTGGTGACTTCGATGCCGCTGTTTTCAAGAACTTCGTAGATCTTTTCGATCTGATCGACATCGTAGCCGGAGAATTCCACGGCTTCCATGATATCGTTGTTCGAGAGTGAGCCCTGGGACTTTCCCTTTTCGATCAGTCCCTGCACGTCAACTTTCTTTTCGTTATCCATGATTACCTCTCTGTTTTCTGATTTTGGGATCCTTGGGGAAGGGACTTTTTGAAAAAAGTCCCTTCCCCAAACCCCATCTTCAAAAACTTTCCTACGAATCGGACAGACAAAGTCCGGTGCAGATCCGGAATACCAAAACGGCTGTACAGCCGACTGAAATACAGTCATCAAACGCTCTGCACACATTTTGTCACCACAATCGTCTGAAGTTTTTTGAAAGGGGCTTGGGGAAAACTTTTTTCCAAAAAAGTTTTC
>JAFQFS010000063.1 GCA_017398585.1 Clostridia bacterium | reverse complement strand
GATGCGTCAGCATCCGCACTCCTTGGCTGCCGCCGTTCGTGCTTTGCGTTAGTTGAAACTGTATGTCAGCTGACAGAACTGACAGAAGCGAGGACGGCGGCAGCCAAGCCGAGCGGGCAATTACTCACGTAGAGAGATTGCTGTCGATTGCACTGTATCACGTATATCCAAACCGGCGAGGGAAGTCATGGGTCTAAAAGACTTCCTCCGGAAGTCTTATGTGGCCCCTGACTTCCGTCTCCACCCTTCCTCAGGATTTGGATGTCTATATTTTGTCAGCTGGGACAAACTAAATGGCTACGCACAGACCCATCTAAAATCCCCCTAAAAACAAAAAATCTGCACAGTCAAAATTACTGTAACAGTCCAAAGAGGTTTGGAGGGTGAGTCTAGAAGACTTGCGGAGCAAGTCTTCAGGGAACCTTTTCGGAGGAAAGGTTCCCTGAAGAAAACAACCTCCACTTGCTCCACTACCCCCGGAAGAGAGGACGGAGCTGCCGACCGGATGACATGGCTGAGAGAGCGTCGCGGCTGAGAGAGAAGTCGGCGACGAGGGAATGGGGTTTGGCGGAGGGGGCATCCTGGAGCATGGGAACGAAGAAGATGTTTTTGCGGTTCAGGAGGAGGGCGAGGTTGGAGAGGTTGGCGGACATGGCATCGTTGGAGGCAAGAGCGAGGAGGAGTGGGCGGTCACAGCGGAGGTGCGCTTTGGCCGCCATGGTGACCGGGGTATCCGTGATGCCGTGGGCGAGTCTGGCAAGGGTGTTGCCCGTGCAGGGGCAGAGGTAGAGGAGATCGAGCGGGACGGAAGGTCCGAATTTTTCCGCCTCCGTGATCGTTGTCACCGGCGGACGTCCGCAGATCGCCGTCAGCTGTTCCCTGAGCAGTGCCGCCGTGCCGAAGCGGGTATCCGTTTCCGATGCCGCAAACGACAGGATCGGCGTGACTTCGTAGTCCGGCGTGAGACTTCGCAGAACGTCCACGGCGGCACGGTGCGTGCAGAACGATCCGCACATCGCAAATCCGAGTTTCCGTTTTTCTGCCATGGTCATGCCCTCCCCGCTGTTCCCGCGAAATGTTCGTCCAGCAGTCCGCGTACCACGGAGCAGATGATCTCCCCCGCCGTGCGCGGCGCCGTCTTCCCCGGCAGGGACGGCAATGGGATCACACGGATGCCGTTTTCCTCCGCCGCAGCCGTGTCCACTCCCGCATTTCCCGTCGCCAGTTCGAACAGAACCGTCCCGCGCGGGATCCGCTTCAGCAGGTCCGCGTCGAAAATGCGGTGCGGAATCGTGTTGAAAACCGCGTCGCAGTGGAGTGGGAACGAACAGTACTCGTCGAGCGGCACAGGGATGCAGCCGTCGCATACGGCGTTCGACAGGTCGCGGCGGCTCCGTGCCACCGCAAATACATCCGCGCCGAGCGCACGCAGACGTCCCGCAAGGGTGCGCCCGACTCTGCCGTAGCCGAACACGGCCGCACGCATTCCCGCTACGGTGAACGGCAGCGAGCCGATGCAGGCGGCGATCGCTCCCTCCGCCGTCGGAACGGAATTTTTGATCTGCAGTTCCTCCGAATCGTAATAGTCGAGCGCTGTCACGCCGTGCTCCGCCGCGTATTTTTTCACCACCGGCGGGATCATCCCGCCGAGCAGCAGCGATCCGTGCGGCATCTTCCCGCAGAGCGCAAGCAGACGGACGTCCGGAAGCTCCGCACGCTCCGCGCCGGTTCCGGAGGCGTCCTTCACCGCCAGCGGACAGTTCAGACGGATCCCGTCCGTGCTGACCGGCAGCGGCAGAATCACCGCGTCCGAACACTTCACCGCCGATTCCGGATCCGCGCACCGCACCGTATTCTTCAGATATCCTTCCTCTTCCTTTCCGTATACTGCGGCGAATCCCCATACCGCGCATTCGTATGACGCCGCAAGGCATTCCGCCGTCACCAGCTGTCTCCGGTCGCCGCCGAGGATCCCGATCTTTATGTTATCTGGCATATTGATTACCCTGTTTTCTGTTGGAATTGGGCTGTGTGAAACACGTCCCTCGGTACAGGATATGCCCGCGCCGCGAAGTTGTGCGTCCCCACTTGCACTCCTTCACCTTTTGTGCTACAATAGAACATCACCAAAAACCGAAAGAGAAAGAACCATGGCTGAAAACTACGGACTGTGGCTTGAAAAAAAGCTCGCCGAACTGGAACGGGAAGGAAAGCGTCCGCGCCTGCTGCTGCAGACCTGCTGCGCTCCCTGCTCGTCGTATGTGTTCGAATACATCGCACGCGCCTTTGACATCACCGCGTTTTTCTATAACCCCAACATCGCGCCGGAGGCGGAATTTGATTTCCGGATGGCGGAGCTGCGCCGCTTCCTCGACGAAGCCGGACATACCGGTACCCCCATCGACTGCCCCGCCTACGATCCGCGCGAATTTTTTGACGCCGTACATGGGATGGAAGACCTTCCCGAAGGCGGCGAACGCTGCCGGGTCTGCTACGAACTGCGGCTCCGCCGGACGGCCGAGGCCGCCCGGGACGGCGGGTTCGACTTCTTCACCACCACGCTCTCCATCAGCCCCTACAAGAACGCCGCATGGCTCAACGAAATCGGCATCCGCCTCGGCGAAGAAGTCGGCGTCCCCTATCTCCGTTCCGACTTCAAAAAGAAAAACGGCTACAAACGCTCCATCGAACTCTCCGCGCAGTATGACCTCTACCGTCAGGACTACTGCGGATGCGTCTACAGCAAACTTGAATCCGAAAAAAAACGTGCCGGACGCCCGTCCGGCAATGTCTGACGATACACCACTATATAAGATCATGAAGAAAACAACCAGATTCCTGACCGCCGCCCTGTTCTCCGCGCTCCTTCTCGCCGGATGCGGCACGGTCTCCCTTTCTCCTTCCACTCCGCCCGTCAATGAAAACGATCTCGCGAAAATCGCCGCCTCCGGAACCGTCTCCGCGGCGGTCACGCCCGATGTCCCCGCCGGCATCTACGTCACCGGCGAACAGCCGGAGGAGATCACCTTCACATGGGACGGGGACGCCGAGCTCCGCTGGACGTCTGATTTCTCCGCTCCCGCGGCCGACTCCGACGTCGCCGCCGACGGCACCGTCCCCCTCGACTATAAGGACACCGGCGACACTTCCTCCTTCCAGTCCACCGTCCGCTGTGCCCTCTTCGAAAACGGCGAGCGCGTCTCCGACGTCTTCACCTTCGTCTACACCCACGCCGACAAAGACCGGTTCACCATGCCCGTCGTCACGATCGCCGGGGACAAAAAAGACCTCTACAGCTACGATCGCGGCATCCTCGTCGCGGGCAAACTCTCCGTCGGCGAAAATCCCCCGGGATGGCAGGCGTGGTACCACGCCGCCAACTACTACATGCGCGGCATCGAATGGGAACGTCCCGTCTCCGTCTCCGTCTTTGACGAGCTCGGAAACCACCGATTCACCCAGGACGGCGGTCTCCGTGCGTCCGGCGGCTACACCCGTTACAACACGCAGAAATCCCTCCGCATTTACGCGCGCAAGACGTACACGCCCGATTCCGGTGTATTCCCTTACGCTTTCTGGGGAAATCTCCGCGGATCGCAGACCGGTACCCCCGTTTCCTACAGCGACACCGTCCTCTTCCGCGGCGGCTCCAACAACGAACCCTCCACCCTGTTCACCACACCCGCGCTCCTTCTCCTTCTTGAGGGAACCCATGTCGACATGCCCGCGGTCCAGACCGTCGTTGAGTACATCAACGGCGCCTACAAAGGCGTCATCACCCAGCTCGAGGACTTCGACGAAGACTACTTCGAGCATCACTACGGCGTGCCGAAGGAATACCTGTCCACCGTGAAGGGTTCCGTCGGCGAAGTGTTCGAAAAAGGCGGCTGGCGCATGGACGACGGCCCCGAAGAGGAACTGAGCGAATTCATGGACTGCCTCAAATTCATCGTGCGCGGGGACATGAGCGATCCCGAAAATTACGCAGAAGCCCGCACGATGCTGGACCTGCAGAATTTCATCGAGTATTTCGCGTACGAAGCGTTCATTTTCAATACCGACTGGCCGCAGAACAACATGCGCGTCTGGCGCTACAACGGCAACGATACCGAAGGCGGCTACGATCCCTCCGCGGAAGGCGTGTTCGACGGACGCTGGCGCTTCCTTCCGAAGGACCTTGACCTTGCCTTCGGTTTCCAGAATCCCGCGAAACCCATGAATCCCTACACGTATCTGTCGGAAAACTGCAGCCTTCTGATGAAAAACACCTGGTCTTCCCTCATGAAAAACGAGGAGTTCGCCGACCTGTTCTACTCTTACATGTGCACCCTCGCGGGCGAAGTCATGACCTACGAACGCTGCTCGGAGATGTTCGACCTCGTGCAGGTCTACACCGGACGGGAAGTTGCCGTCTCCGCCGCGCATCTCGGCGTGGTCAGCGGTTCGCGCGGTCACTGGAACAGCTCCTTTGATACCATGCGGAGGTTCGCCCTCTCGCGCGGTCCGGCGGTCATCAAATTCACGAAATCCGAATCCGGACGCGGTCTCTCCGGCGTGACCGTGAACATCGAAGGGGACGGTAACGTCGGACTCGGCTGGTACGACATCGCGTCGGGGACGGAACGGGATTATCTCCGTGACACGCGCATTCCGTTTGAAACGAGCCGTGACGCGGACGTCACCGTCACGGGCGGACACTTTGACGAAGACGGCTGGCTCATCGCGGAGGACGCGGACTGCATCGTCACCGTAACGTTCCCCGAAGAAACGGTGGAAGACGTCCCCCCGTCGAACGTCGTGCTGAACGAAGTGAAGTTCCGCGGGGACGGCATTGAGTGGATCGAGCTGTATAATCCGACGGACGAAGCCGTCCGTCTCGACGGCTGGTCTCTCGGCAAGGACGGCACCGCTGACCGTGCGAAGGAATTCGCCGCGACGGTGCTTGAACCGGGCGGATACGCGCTCATCTGCTGCACGGATTACGCAGACTCCGCCGGCATCGAGGGTCTGCAGATCCCGCTGTCCCTCGGAAACGGCGACACGCTGACCCTGTTCGACGAAACCGGCGCGGCGGCGGACGCGATGCTGCTGGAAACGCCGTCGAAGTATATCCACCTCGGACGGTTCCCGGACGGCGGAGACGTGATGCCGTTCTCCGCGGCGGAAGCCTCTCCGGCAGCCGCCAACGTGATCGCGGAGTACGAAGGCGCGTTCACGTCGGACAACTTCACGCCGTACCTGCTCGCTTGGGGACGTGTCTACGAACTGGACAACTACTTCTACGACAAAAACGGCGAAACGTACGTCAAGCGCACCGCCCTGCTCCAGCTCTGTACGGAGCGTACGCCGTCGTCCTCGCTGATGCTCTGGCTGAAGAAGCAGAAAGCGGACATGCCTCTCACCGAACTTCTCGCCGAATCCGCGGAAATGGACGGCCCGACCGTCCGCCGCGTCGAGGAACTCGATTCGCTCATCATAGGTTAATTTTCAATATCGTTCATTTGAAATCTTCGCCAGAACCGTTGTGAAAAATGTTAATATTCCCGTATGTACAGGAGGCATATTTCATCAGATTACCAATCTTCTCCTAAACGTATTGACATTTGTATTCTGCGGGTGTATAGTTATGGGGTACAATCCGAAACGATTGCAAATTTATACTTAATGATTCAAGGAGAAACCAGAAAATGAAGAAGCTCACAAGCCTCCTGCTGGTACTCGCAATGCTCGCATCCGCAGCTGTTATGACCGCATGCGGCGGCGAAGAAGCACCTGTTACCGACGCTCCCGTTACGGACACCGAAACTCCCGCAGAAGAAGAAGCTGCGGAAGAAGAACCCGCTGCTGAAGAAGAAGCTCCCGCAGAAGAAGCTCCTGTGGAAGAAGCTCCTGTTGTTGAAGAACCGGCGGTTGAAGAACCTGCTCCGGAAGAACCTGCTCCGGAAGAACCTGCTCCGGAAGAACCGGCAGGTCCGATCTACCTTCTCGAACAGATGGAAACCTACCACTACATCACCCACTACTGCCCTTACACTGACGGTGCAGGCACCGTAGGCGGCGGCGCAGCAGGCGGTTTCTTTGACGAAGCATCCGACGAAATGGCAATGTTCATTGCCGAAAATCCCGAATGGTACAAGGATACCGCTCTGATGGCATCCTGGGAAGAAGCGGAAGGCCCGTTCGGCGACTGCATCGACAAGATGATCGCCGCTGACACCGACTTTGTCAACGACCAGCACACCAACGGTCTGATGGTTTACAAGACCTTCAACGTAGAAAACTACTCCGACGCAAACCTCTACGAACTCTACTGCTTCTACGACAACACCGTTTACATCTACGTCAACGGCGAACTGTTCTTCTATAACGACGCAAACTGCGGCAACGGCGACTGGAACGGCGGCTACGACCTCATCAAGTGCAACACCGCAGAAGGCAAGGATCTCGGCGACTTCCTCAAGGAAGGCGAAAACTACATCGCAATCTCCATCAAGAACTGCTGGGGCGGCCGTGAACTTGACCTCTACATGACCTGCGAACTCAACTCCACCAAGAGAGACGTATCCTACTTCGACCGCGGAACCGAATGGCACTACTCCGTATTCGCATGCCCCTACACCGACGGTGAAGGCACCATCGACGGCGGCGCAGCAGGCGGTTTCTTCGACGAAGCAACCGACGATATGGCAAAGTTCATCGCTGAAAATCCGAACTTCATGTCCGACACCGCTCTCCTCTCCACCTGGGAAACCGCAAGCGGCCCGTTCGGCAACATCATGGAAGACATCGGCTGGACCGGCTCCAACCACGGTCTCATCCTCTACAAGTCCTTTACTGTTGAAAACCTCGAAGAAGCTCTCTCCTGCGACAGCTTCATCTGGGACTGCGCATACGACAACGCCATCCATACCTACCTCAACGGTGTTGAAGTATACGAAGACGACGGCGAATGCGTCAACCAGGACTGGAACGAAGGCGAATGGGTCCTCGATAAGGCTCAGCTCTCCGAACTCCTCAAGGAAGGCGAAAACTACTTCGTCGTAACCATCAAGGACGCATGGGGCGGCCGTAACTTCGACGCCGGCTTCAAGGCTCATTGGGACTAATCAAATATTCTTTTGCGGGGGAAACTTTTTTGAAAAAAAGTTTCCCCCGCGCCCCTTTCAAAAAACTTTATACTATTTAGATAG
>JAFQFS010000062.1 GCA_017398585.1 Clostridia bacterium | reverse complement strand
TTTACCGGGGAGGAACTTTTTTAAAAAAGTTCCTCCCCGGTCCCCTCTTCAAAAACTTTCAAACGATAAAACAAGACAAAGAAAGTGCAGATCTGAAGTGATAAATCGGCTGTGCAGCCGGCAAAATTTTATTACTTCAAATCTGCAGGTACTTTGTCTTTCTTTTTCGTTTAAAGTTTTTTGGAAGGGGTTCGGGGAAACCTTTTGTTCACAAAAGGTTTCCCCGATTTTCTTTTAATCCCCACTCACTTCCGTCCCCATGACGCGGATTTCGGTGATGGCTGCCCATTCGCTGCCCGCGATGGTGAAGCCGGAGAGTCTGACGGAGGTGGTTTCACGGCCGTTCAGGGAGAAGGTCATGAAGTCTTCCGTTTTCCAGAGGTCGATGCGTTCGGTTGTGCCGTCGGAGAAGGTCACGTCGGCACCGGTGAACCAGGTGTCGTGCGGAAAATCACATCGGATGAGGATTTCGAGCGCTTCCAGCTTGACCGTACGTCCGAAATCGATCGTGATCTCATTTTTGTCCATCGTGGACTTTTCCGGTCCCCACGACTGCTTCGGGAACGTACCGTGCGACGTATTCGACGTGAAGCCGTCGATCGCGCAGCGCGCTTCGTAGTGCGCCGCTTCGCCGTCCGCGACACTGTTGGTCGACGCGTGCGGGTAGGAGGTGGTGTTGTTCTTCCGGTCGTACACGTTTTCCGCGAGGTTGCGGGTTGCGGTCAGCTCGTCCGCCGTCGGGATGCGGGCGCTGATGACGTTGCTGATGTAGACGGTATTCTTCGAATCGTCGAGCGAGGACGGGTAGATATCGCCCATCTTCGACGGGAATTCGTATTCAAATACGCCGTCCGGGCAGTAGACAATGTTCTCGCCGAGCTTTGAGGACAGGCAGACCGCGACATATTTTTCCCCTTCGGGAAGCGTGACGCGTACGCCCTGCTTCGGTGCGTAGGTCTCGGCGACGTTCAGGATCGCATACCCCCTGCCGACCGCTTCCGCGGACACCTTGCCGCTCGTTTCGAGGAACTCAATCTTCACGTCGCCGGTGTTCTTGTAGTTCCCCGCCTTCGTGTCGATGACCGCCTTGTTGAGGTTGTCGTAGTATTCGCGCTTGTTTCCCTTTTCGTCGTATTCACGGCGTTCGTTCGAGCCCCAGATGACGTTTTCGTCGTAGGAACCGTACGCGGGAACGACAAGGTCGATCCAGCATTCGATGGTGCGGATCTCCTCCTCGGTCAGACCGCCGTGACCGCCGCGGAGCTTTTCGATCAGCAGACTCTTCGACGAACCGAAGGACTGCGGCGCAACAATTTCTGCGCCGCTCATGGAGGAGAGGAAATTGATGAAGTCCCCGTCCGGTGTGCAGAGCCAGTTCGTGCCGTTCGGGTAGGAGCCGGTCAGAACAAGATAGGACAGCGGCCAGTATTTCTTCTGGCGGGAGCCGACCACGTCGATGTTTTCCAGGGAGAACATCGCTTCACGGGATGCATCCAGAGGAACGATCGCTTCCGCATCGGGATCCTTTTCGTAGGAGTAAAGGGTCATGTCGATCTGACGACCGCCCGCGGTGTTGCAGAGAGAAACCGCGAGAATGTTTTCGCCTTCGACGAGATACCTGGACGCGTCGGAACAAAGTTCCAGTTCAACGTAATTGTCGACCCAGTCCTTGTCGTAGAACAGTTCGTGACCGTTCAGGTAGATGCGGATGCCGTCATCGTAGGTGATGTTCGTGCCGAGCGGGGAGCCCTTGTAGGCGTCCACGTTGTCCACGGTGAATGTACGGCGGAGGAAAATCGCGTTCTGCGCGCCGCTCCAGTCGGTCTTCCAGTTCACGCCGTCGATATTCCGGTCGCCGAACGGCGTCTGACCGGTCTTCCACTTGTCGGAATTGTCCTCACCGGTCGTCCATCCGTCGGGAGCCTTGTTCAGGTCGGTCGCCTTGATGTATTCCCACTGGGCAAACTGACGGATGAAGGTCTTCTTTTCGCCCTGTGCCGCACCTGCCGCGGAGATCAGACCGAGGGTGAAGTAGGTACCGTCGACATCCGCGGTCAGTGTATTTTCGCCAAAGACGAACGCCTTGCGCATTTCATTGGTGACGGGGAGATAGATTTCTTCGGAGGTCGGATGGTCGAGTTCCGCGATAAGGGTACCGTTGAGGGAAATCTTCGCCTTGCCGCAAAGCTGACCGGTGAAGGTCAGACCGCATTCGTTGAGGTCGTAATTGGTGCCGGTGAACGTCGTCTGTGCCAGCAGTCTGCCGGACGTCCAGAAGGTGTTGTGTTCCTTCGGTGCGGTTTTTCCGTCCGCAAACGGAGCGTGTGCGCTCTTTCCGAAAGAAATATCTCCTGCAAGAACCGCTGAAACCGCATCGGTTTCGTATGCCCATACCGCGTCTTCCGCGAGAATCACATCGGCGGGATCGGTATCATAGCCTGCCGCACCGCGTGCGCTTATGAGGGTATACGCTTCCTGCGTGTCGGAATGGCAGACGATACAGCTTTCGTCAAGGATCGGCTGTACTTCCTTGAGGAACGAGAAGCCGACGGAATCGGTATAGGGGTCGTAGTCTTCCGGATAGTCGTCCATCCAGAGGTCGGGTCCGATGGTCGTCACACCCTTCTTCATTGCCATGGTGGTCGTGCCGGAGACGGTCGGAGCGACGTTCTTGTCTTCGTGACAGCCGACGCAGGAGAAGGTTTCGTTCGGCATCAGCGTCGTCCAGGAACGCATGGTCTGGATGACGGAGCCGTTTTCGTCAAGGAGCTGGAAGTACAGCGGGGTGTTGGCGGGAGCCGTGAACAGTGCGCTGCCGTCCTCTTCGACCGGAACCACGCCGAGAACCTTCTTGATGTCCCACGCACCGTTGCCGGTGGAGATGGGAGTGAACGGGTCGGACGAACCGGAACCGCGCGCGACGGTCGCGCCGATCGCGGAGGTACGGAATTCCAGTTCAACCACGCGGAGATACTTCGCGGAACCGAATTTTACGCCTTCCATAGCGGGACCTTCGTAGACGTTCGAAACGTAGAACGTACCGGTTTCGGAAGCATAGTTGACCATGCTGGGGCGGGTGAAGAGGTCACGCGCATATACCGGAACGATCTGGGACGCACCCGTACCGCGGGACGCTTCCACCAGTTCGACTTCGGTGTCGGTGGTCACGTCGTACGCGTAGATCGAAAATTCCGCGTTCACGCCGCTGTAATGCTTGACGGCGGAATACAGGAAGAGGTCTTCCGAGAACGCATAGGGGTACTTGTACTGCTTGCCGTCCTGACCGAAGGTGTCGTAGCCGCTCTGCTTCTTCGTGCCGTCCTGGAAAACGAAATCGACGGGATCGTTGCCGTTTCTGCCTTCGGAGATGTCGATCCAGACGAGCTTGCCGTGCTGGTAGACATGGTGTCCGGACGCGATGGAGAGATACTTTCCGGTCGTACCGGGGATCTCACAGGTGTGCAGGAGCGAGGTCGGGAAGTCGGAGTTGTTGCCGTAGAGTTCGGTCTGACCGGTACCGTCTTCAAACATCTGGAACACGCCCTGGATCCACATCTGGGTGCGGTCGTTGTAGTCCCATCTGGTGTAGACCACGCGTCCGTCGGAGGTAACGGTCGGGTAGGTCGTGTGAACCTGGTCGTAGCCGAGGCGGAGAATCTCCGTACCGTCAGCTTTGCACTTGTACATATTGGAGACAGGCGTCTTCCAGCAGTCCACCACCTGAATGTCACGGGTGGAATTGAACAGGATCGAGCCGTCGGAGAGATACTTGGGTTCGATGTCCGCCGCACCGGAACCGAAGGTCAGCTGCTTCAGTTCACGGGTCGCAAGGGTCATTTCGTAAAGATGGTAGTCGTCCACGGAGGACTGCTTCCACGAGAACAGAATGCGCGTACCGTCCGCGGAAACGTCCGGGTCACGGATCACGCCCTTTTTGGAGTCGAGAAGGACGTCTTCATAGGTCACGTAATTTTCGCCGTCCTTCACAATGGAGACGAGGATCATTTCGGAACCCGGATTGAAGATGGCTTCACGGCCTTCGGGGTCCTTGTTGTCGCTGCCGAGGTCTTCCGCGAGGGCTTCGGTGTACGCGTAATGCGACGCACCGAGCTGCTTGTGGCGGATGACGACGTAATACGGGGTTTCTTCGTAAATGCGGGCGATGACGTCCGTTTTTTTATTGCCCGCTTCGTACGTCATGACCTGTTCGGCTTCGCCGGAAAGCGCAAGAGTCACGCCCTTTCCGGACGCGAAAATGACAACCGCGCCGCAGAGCATGGTGAGAACGAGCACGAGGGATAAAATTTTAACGATTTTCTTCATAATTATCATGCACTCCCCTTTCTCAGTTTTCCTTCACGGTCAGAACGTAGGTGGATGCGAGAGGATTGCCTTTTTTGTCGGTCAGTTCGATTTCCAGACGCAGTTCTTCCGTGAGAGCAAACACTACTTCGGATACGTCTACATGAACAGCAGTATTGTACGCCATTTCACCGAGAGAATATGTTCTTTCTATGTTCACATGACCGTTTGCAGTGTATGTTGTCACCTTTGCATAGGCGGGGGCGGCATTTTCTTTCTGACAACGTACTGTAAAGCCGGTTATTTTCAGACCGGGAGCGGCTTCGCTGAGTTTAGGTTTTCCCTGACCTTCGACTCCATCGGCATTGCACCAGAACACCTGTTCCACGCCGTAATCTTCACCGACGGTGCCGATGGAACGGACAAATTCGGAAATTTTCGCGATATCGTCCTCGGACGTTCCCTCCGGAACGAAGTGACGCACCGCGTCTTCAATCGTCCGCGCGGAGCCGTTGTACATGTACGGCGCGCTTCTCCAGACTTCAACAAGCGTCGGAGTCGCGAAATCGCGGTTTTCCCAGCCGCCGTCGTCACCGAGGATGGGGGATGTGTGCAGTTCAAGGTCGGTGTACAGCGGTGCCGGATGGCATTCCGCGCAGCCGTACTGTTCAAAGAGATCTCTGCCTTCCGCCGCCGTTTCGGTCAGCGTGCCGTCGAGCTGAAGTGCGGGGGATTCCTCCGGCAGCATTGACTTGAGGTATTCATCGATCGCCTTGTTGGACTCTTCGTCAAGCGTGTTGAACTGGATGAACTTCATCCCCGCGCGTACCGCCGTTTCCGCGTTGGCGCGGATACCGGTGATCATGACCGGCGGACAGCGATGCGTAAACATCATGGATACTGCAGATTTCGGGTTGCCGAGACCGTCATTGAGGTTGTCCCAGTTAAAGCCGTCGACCCGTCCGTCGGGATGGCAGGACGCGCATGCTTCCCAGTTCTGATAGCACTTCGTCGCGTCGTACCACAGCGTTTCGCCGAGGCGGACGATGTCCGCTTCCGGCTGTTCGCCGAGCGTCAGCGAAGAAATGCTGAGGTCGGAAGTATTCAGCACGGCGATGTCGCCGGTGAAATATTCGGTGCAGTAGAGCTTTCCGTCACGGATCATGATGTCGCGGACGCCTTCACCGGGCATCTGCGTTCTGGTTCGGACGGCGTTCAGGATTCCGATCTCGTCGGCGAGTTCGCGGCCCTTGTTTTCCTTGGAATTCAGAAGATTGTCAAGTTTCTGCATGGGGAACGAAATGATCTCCCCCGTACCGGATGCCGCAAAGTAGACGTTTTCTCCGTCAAACGCAATGCCCCACGGAGACGCCGCGCCGAGAGTGACGTCGTCGAGCAGGATCGTGTTGACGTAGGAGTCGGTCTTCGCGTCGAGGATGGCGAAGCCGTTCGAGTTGATCCACGCGCCGTCAAGCTGCGTGGTGGGGTACTGATACCGCGCGATCACGGCGGAGACAAAGAGGCGTTCCCCGTCGGGAGTCGCTTCGATGTCCTTCACGCCGCCGGTGCCGTTGACCAGTTCGATGACGCCCTGATGCCGGACGGTTCTCACGTCTCCGATGTCGTGGAACACATGAACGGACGCGCTGACGACTTCATCGTTTGCCGCGTCGTCCGGAAGGTGGCAGGCAACGTAGAGCTTATCCTGTGCGACTGCCGCCGCGATGGGTTCTCTGCCGACATGGAACGTCGAGGTGTTCCCGTCAGTCGTCAGGTCGATCGCCGTCACGGTGTCGGAGAACCGGTTCGTGACATACGCAACGCTTCCCGCAAATTCCACGTCGGTCGGGGTATGTCCGACGGGGTATTCCTTTTCAAGTTTGAGGTCGGCCGAAAGTACGGTCAGCGTGCCGTCGAGACCGCCGCGCGTGACATAAACCTTGCCGTCGCGGACTTTGACGCAGTGTGCGCCGCCTTCAAGGTCGGTCTGCGCCGCAACCGTCCCGTCGGGACCCAGTTTGATGACCCGTCCGCCGGTTTCGTCCGCCGCGTAGACGTATCCGTCCTCCGCCGCATAAACGGACGAGGGAGAGATGTAATCTTCCGCCGCGACACGCGTCTCCAGCGTGGGGGTGACGTTGTCCGAGGCAGGTTCCGCCGTCCCGCAGGAAACGCAGGTCAGCAGAAGAACCGCCGCAAACAGCAGATTGAGTTTCGCTTTCATAAGATTTTCTCCATTTAATTATAGGTATGCATCGACGTTCCCGCGGCGTTCATCATGTTGACAAAGAAGAACGTCACGATGACCGATGCAAATCCGAGGATCAGCAGGATGCCGCAGTATTTCGACAGCTTCGGACTGCGGCGGAAGTGGAGCCATGTCATAAAAATCAGCCAGGTCACAAGCGCCCAGCACTCCTTGAGGTCCCAGCTCCAGAACGCACCCCAGACCTCGTTCGCCCAGACCGCACCGCACAGCATCGCCGCTGTCATGAACGGGAACAGAACGCACACGCAATCGTAGATACCTCCGTCGAGCTGTTTTTTCCGCAGAGGATCGTTACGGACAAAGAATTTTGTGACCGTCATGGCAAACGCGGCCGCCGCCATAATGTAGGAAATCACGTACATCAGGATGTGCGGCACAAAATAAACCGAGCGGAGTGCGGGCGGGAAGTGCCAGACGGAATGGATGTCCATGAAGCACAGCCCCATCGAGACGATCAGCGAACAGCCGATGACGTACGGTGCCGCCCATTTTCCGTCGCGAAGAAACGCCATATAGAGATAAACCGCGCCGAACAGCGCCGACGCGAACGTCAGCACCTGATACATGCTCACGAACGGGACGTAGTCGTTCACAACGAAGTTGTTGACGACAAGGGTGACCGAACCGGCTTCCGCGAGGATCCAGAAAGCCGCGCCGGGCTTTGTTTTTTTCAGCAGGTACAGGACAAACGCCGACGCGTAGCAGACGGCGGCGAGGATGATAATGGCACGGAGGGTGGTGTCACTCATGGTCTTCGCCCTCCTTCTTCGGACGGACCGCGTTGCCGACGAGAAGTTCGAGGATCGTTCCGGCAACCAGCACGATCACGCCCGCCCGGACGACGTATTCGCCGGGGTCACGGCGGAAGATGAAGTTGACATGTTCCCCTCCGCCGTCAGCGGCGTATACAAAGCTCATGAGATAGATTTTCCAGCCATTTCTGCGTACGGGATGGTTCACGGAAATCCATTCTCCGTCGACTTTCAGTGTCACCGGGTCGGCAAACGCCAGACCGGCATAATACTGGGCTTCCGAACCGTCTTCGTAATACTCAATCTGCCGGCTGTCCACGCGGAAGTGGAAGCCGAGGTCACAGATTTCCCCGTTTTCGCGCTGAATGTTCGAATAATAGGTTTCGCCGCCGACGGGAACCGCCGCCGTCACGCTGTCGCCCGCGAGTTCAAACAGGGCGAATCCGGCAAGCATCAGGACAATTCCGCCGTGGGTCATATAGAACCCGATCCGTTTCGGCAGATTTCCGGACGGTCTCGCGAACACAAGAGACGCCGCCATGAGGATTCCGCCGAGTGTCAGTACGCCCGTCACGGCAAATCCGCGGAAATTGACGGAAGATCCTGTGGAAAACACCACAGTCAGTGCGAGGAAAAATAAGGTTATCCCAAGAAGAATCAGACTTACAATGTCATAAATTCGCCGTTTCACTGAAAAACTCCGTTTTACAGGTCAAATCCCGCGCCGAAGACTTCGTCGACGAGCCGTACGTATTCTTTGTACAGGAATTCGTCTTCGAGTTCGGTGAGCGCTTCCGCATAGGAGCGGTACGCCCATTCATGCGCGAGCTTGTCGGAATTGTTGAACGCCGCCCAGACGGCGTCACCGTCCTTCGCGTACTGAGCCGCGATGGAGCGGATGTTGGAGACCTTGTCCGCGAGAAGGACGATCTTCGCCTCCACGGGTGCGCCCTTCATGCGTTCGATGGCGGCAACCTTGCGTTCCTGCCACGTCTCCGCCGGAGCACGTCCGCGCATTTTGTCTTCGCTGCACCAGCGGACGATGCGCGCCACGGTTTCGCCGAATTCCTGCTGAAGCGTGTCGGCCGTCACCGGAGTATCTTCCAGAATATCGTGCAGGAGAGCCGCCGCCAGAATCTCGTCGTCGTGCGTCACCAGCGCAGCGCCTGCCGCCGCATCGTAAAGATGAACAATATAGGGCGCGCCGCCGAGCTTGCGGATCTGACCGGCATGATATTTTGCGGCGAATTCCGCCGCCTTTTCAAATTTTGTCATAAAAACCTCCGTTTTCATCCGAATACAATTTTTCATTTTTATTATATCACAGATGTCACCGCAGTACAAGATGATTTTCATTCATTACCGGTCCATAGAAATTGACTTCTCCGGGCGGATGCATTATACTGTAATAAAAAGATCCTCCCAGCAAAAATTTTTCCGATTCCCGTAAAGAAATCCGGATTTCGCGTGACTGTATAAGTGAAAGCCAAAGCGTACACGGAGGTACCCCCATGACCCGCTACTATAATTACCTGTACGGCTACATCGCCAGCCGCATCGGTTCCCTGACCGATACCGAGGATGTCCTGCAGGAGACCTACCTTGCCGCTGTTCTTGCGCGGACGACCCTCTCCGACGAATCCAGACTCCGGGCGTGGCTGCGCGGCATCGCGGACAACAAAATCAAGCAGTATTACCGACGTCAGACGGTCTGCCGTTCCCGTTTCACCGGCGAAGAGGCGGACGAGGAGATTCCCGTCCCCGATACCGCCGCGGATGCCCTGACCGCCGAAGCCGCACTCGCACGCCTGCAGGAGGAAGTCTCACGTCTGCCGGACGATTTACGGAACTGTGCGGTCATCTCGCTGATGTGCGGTCTGTCCGGCAGCGACGCCGCGGAAATTCTCGGAATCCCCGTCCAGACGGTGTACAACCGTGTTCACAAAACCAAGCGCATCCTGCGCGAAAAACTGGAGGATATTATGGAAATCTCTCTCGAAACCTTCGCCGCCCTGCTCGACGATGCCAAGTCCAAAACCGAGCGCACCTGTACCTATCTCCGCACCATCTACGAACTCAACGACGCACAGAAGTACGACGACATGGCCGCCCTGCTCATGACCGCACCCGTCTTCGCATCCGACTGCCCGATGGCGCACTTCATCATCATGCAGCACTGCACCATGGCGGTGCGCATCATCCGCGGACCGTCCCGCGATGCGCTGAAACCCGCGCTGAAGCGTCTCGGCGAAGCGGAATTCCGCCTTGCGGAAAAGCTCGGCTTCGCGGGGCTTCTCGATGACGATACCGGTGAGGAAATCCCGGAATACACGTTCTACGAATCCTTTGCGGACTTCTATTCCGCGATGGGTGACCACGACGAAGCCCTTGCGGTGTGTGATAAAGTCCGCGAACTCGGCTGTCCGCGTGAAATGCAGTACGCGATGGTTCTGCAGGACGCCGGACGGTACGAAGAAGCAATGGAAGTTTTCAGACGGGAAGCCGGACGTGCCGGAGAAACATCGCCCGACCGCTATCTGGCGTACAACCGCATCTACTGCTGTCTGCGGAACCTCGGGGACATCCGCGGCGGTCTGGAATATCAGCTGAAAAACTACGCCGCAATCAAACAGGGACTGGTCTACGCCGAACCGGATGCCAACGCGCACTTTCTCGGCGGCGAAGCCTATTCCCTCGCCATGACGTACGCCAATCTGGAGGAATACGACAACATGATGAAGTATCTCACGGAAGCCGTGTCCATCAACCGCTGCTACCGCGACTGGGCACGCGCACAGGGGGCATTCGCGAAATACCGCGAAACCGACGCGTTCGTCCGTCTCTGCGGAGGCGGCGAGGGCAAGGCGTACAGCATTCACGCCGGCGGATATCATGAATTCGAGTAACAGAAAACACTCTCCCGAACGGAGAGTGTTTTTATAGTTATTGCAGTTTCACAGAAAAACATCTTGCAAAACGAAGATTTTTCATGTATAATGTATACAATTATTTTACAGCACGTATTTATCCATACGAAAGGAGTCAATCCCATGAAAAAATCCCAACGTATCCTCGCTCTTGCTCTCGCGCTTCTGACCGGATGTTCGATGTTCCTGTCCTGCGCGTCCGATCAGGCAGAGGAAAACTCCACCACCGGTGCCGTGACATCCGGTGAACCGACCGCCGCAGAGGAAACCGTCCCCGAAGAGACCGAACCGGAACTCGCCATGGACGACCTCGAAGACGCCGATCTCGGCGGTGCCGACTACATCATCGCGGGGCTGAGCAACCGTACCACAACGGCGGTCACCTCGTCCGAGCTGAACGGGGAAGTCATCAACGACGCGCAGTACAACTCCGCACGCACCGTTGAAGAGCGCTTCAACGTAAGCATTTCCTACGAAGACATCGCCAATGCCGACGACACGATGGCAACGGCTGTCAAGGGCATCGTCTCCAGCGGCGACGACAAGTACGCGGTTGCGTTCGGCGTCGACACCCAGCAGATCACCCTCTCCCTTTCCGGACACTACTTCAACCTCCGGGACATCCCGCAGTTCAATTTCGATCAGCCGTGGTGGATCGACTCGACCGACACCATTGCCATCGGGAAGAAGGCGTACGTTGCTTCGTCCTACCTCTCGTATTACTGTCTGTACTACATGCGTACCCTTGTCATGAACAAAGATCTTGCCGGAAACCTCGGCATCGAAATCCCGTACGACAAGGTATTCGAAGGCGAATGGTATCTCGATGATCTGACCGAAATGGCAGCCGCTGCCACCATCGACCTCAACGGCGACGGACAGATGACCGCAGACGACCAGTACGGTCTGTCTTACGAAGTTCTCTACACCCTTCAGAGCTCGATGGGCATCAAGATCATCGAAAAGGACGCGGACAACATGCCCTATCTCGCGTTCGACCTTGACCGTGCGTCCACCTATCTTGCGAAGATCGAAAATCTCTGCAACAACTACGGCTTCTACGAAGCCGGCTACGGCGCGACGTTCTTCTCGAACGGAAAATCCCTGTTCTGCTACTGCAACCTGCGTGAAGTCTGCAACGTCATCCGCGACACGGACATCAACTACGGTTATCTGCCCGCACCGAAGCTCGACGAAAATCAGGAAGACTACCTGACCTACGCGACCGACGTCTACTGGGGCATCCCGACCACCAACACAGCAAAGCTGGACATGATCGGCACCGTCACGGAAGCCCTCTCCTGCCAGCACTTCAACTACGTCCGTCCGGCATTCTATGAAACCACGATGAAGACCAAGCTCTCCGGCGACGAAAACGACATCAAGGTGCTCGACCTGATGGCAGAACGCCTCCGCATCGACTTCGCCTTCGCCTACCAGAACAACATCAGCGGCGTCGCTACCTTCGACGATATGTACCGCGACGGCGTAACCTCCGATAACCTCGCCTCCAAATACAAGAGCTCCGAAAAAGTCTTCAACAAAACCCTCGAAAAACTCCTCGAAAAAGTCGCTGATTTGCCGTAAAAAGAATATTTTTTCCGGGGAAACCTTTTTTGAAAAAAAGGTTTCCCCGGACCCCTTCCAAAAAACTTTAATCTATATAACACGACAAAGAAAGTGCAAATTTGAAGAAATAAGATTGCTGTAAGTATACAGCCGTTTTGTTACTTCAGATTTTCACTTTCTCTGTTTTCTTTTTCGTTTGAAAGTTTTTGATGAGGGGTCCGGGGAGGGACTTTTTCTCAA
>JAFQFS010000061.1 GCA_017398585.1 Clostridia bacterium | reverse complement strand
GGGTTCCGGGGATGTTGAACTCAATGCGGAAAAATTCTACAACATGATTGCGGTAGATGAACGAAGCATGGCTGATTTCAATGCCAAGTCTGCATATTCCATCGAAATCATCCAGAATTACCTGAAAAAAATCGCCGAACTGGAAGAAAAAGAGCAGAAGATCCTCCTTGCGCAGCTGATTACACTGGAAAGCGGCTGGGGGAACATTGAAGGACTCGAGCTTCCTGAACCGGAAGAAACAGAGGAGACAGAAGCACCTCCGGAAATACCGGGAGCGGAAGAGACTGCGCCGCAGGAGGAAGAACCGTTTGATCCCGCAAGCCGCTGGAAAACGGAACTGTTCGAGCCGGAAACACCGGTATTCGATACCGATTATACCATGAACGATTATGACTCTGTGGCAGATTTACTGAAAGCTGCAGCAGGCTTTGAACAGATCATCGTAACATACCCCTATACATACAGACCCGCCACTGAAGAAACCAAAGCATATTTCGATGCAGACACATCAGCGGGACTGGAACTGTATCTCTCCTACCGTCTGATTACACAGACAGAAGAATCATCAAACTGAAACAACACCATTTCATCAAGGAAGGTATTTAATTATGGCACGCATGGCAAATGAAGCAAAGACAATGGATAAAATCGTGGCTCTCTGTAAGAACAGAGGCTTCGTGTACGCAGGTTCCGAGATTTACGGCGGTCTGTCCAACTCCTGGGACTACGGTCCGCTCGGCGTTGAATTCAAGAACAATGTAAAGAAGGCATGGTGGAAGAAGTTCGTTACCGAATGCCCCTACAATGTAGGTCTTGACTCCGCTATCATCATGAATCCCCAGACCTGGGTTGCATCCGGTCACCTCGGCGGATTCTCTGACCCCCTCATGGACTGCAAGTCCTGCAAGAGCCGCCACAGAGCAGACAAGCTCATCGAAGACTACGCTTTCCAGAACAATCTCGATATCAATCCCGCAGGCTGGACCGATGAAGAAATGAGCACATATATCGCCGAAAAGGGTATCGCGTGCCCTGACTGCGGTGCGACCAACTTCACTGAAATCCGCAAGTTCAACCTGATGTTCAAAACCTTCATCGGCGTTGCCGAAGGCAATTCCAATACCGTATATCTCCGTCCCGAAACCGCACAGGGTATTTTCGTCAACTTCAAGAACGTTGCACGTACCACCCGCAAGAAGATGCCTTTCGGCGTAGGCCAGATCGGTAAGTCCTTCCGCAACGAAATCACCCCCGGCAACTTCGTATTCCGTACCCGTGAATTCGAACAGATGGAACTTGAATTCTTCTGCAAGCCCGGTACCGACCTTGACTGGTTCAACTACTGGAGAAACTTCTGCGCAGAATGGCTTTACAACCTCGGTATGACCAAGGAAAACCTCCGTCTCCGCGACCACTCTCCGGAAGAACTCTGCTTCTACTCCAAGGGTACCACCGACATCGAATTCCTCTTCCCGTTCGGATGGGGCGAACTCTGGGGTATTGCGGACCGTACCGACTACGACCTTACCCAGCACCAGAACGTTTCCGGCGAATCCATGGATTACTTCGATGCGGAAACGAATGAAAAGTACATCCCGTACGTTGTTGAACCGTCCCTCGGCGCTGACCGCGTTGCTCTCGCATTCCTCTGCGACGCTTACGACGAAGAAATCGTAGACCCCGCAAAGAACGACACCCGTGTGGTTCTCCACCTCCATCCGGCTCTCGCTCCCTTCAAGTGCGCGGTTCTCCCGCTTTCCAAGAAGCTCTCCGACAAGGCGACCGAAGAAGTATTCGCAACCCTCTCCAAGAAGTTCAACGTGGACTTCGACGACGCAGGTTCCATCGGTAAGAGATATCGCCGTGAAGACGAAATCGGTACTCCTTTCTGCATCACCTACGACTTCGAATCCGTGGAAGACCACTGCGTAACCGTACGTGACCGTGACACCATGGAACAGATCCGTATGCCCATTTCCGAACTGGAAGCGTACATCGCCGAAAAGATCGATTTCTAATTGAATAGAGTTTTTTCTCGGGGAAAACTTTTTACAAAAAGTTTTCCCCGAACCCCTTTCAAAAACTTTCAATCTGATACAGGACAAGGTCAGTTCGGATTTGGAGGGGATTTATTTTCTGCATGAAATTTAGTTTTGATTTTTATACAGAAAGGAAACCAATATGCTTTTTAAATTACAGAATGGCAAAACCACCGCTGTCGTCCGTTCGCAGGGCGGGGAACTTGTTTCCTTTATCCACGACGGCATCGAATATGTGTGGCAGGGACTGCCGGAATACTGGGACGGTCAGGCGCCGATCCTGTTCCCGGTCTGCTGCTCGCCGAAGGACGGCAAAATGGCACACGGCGGCGTTGAATATCCGATGCCCAAACACGGCTTTGCGAAGGACAGAGAATTCGAAGTGGTTTACATGTCCAAGAACAAGGTGATCCTTGAGCAGCGTGAGACCGACGAAACACTCCGCATGTTCCCGTTCTGCTATTCCCTCGCAGCGGAATACACGCTGCTGGAGGATGGTTTTGATGTTCGCTTTGTTGTGAAGAATCTCGACAAGAACGAAATGACGTTCTGCATCGGCGGTCATCCCGGATTCAACGTTCCGCTGACCGAAGAAGACGGCGGATTCGAAGACTACAGCCTGTACTTCTCCGATGCGGACGGATGCACCGTTTCCGTCACGAAGAACGGCTTCATGGATTCTTCCGTTCCGAAGTGCGACCGCCTCCGCGGTACCAACGAGCTTCCGCTGAAGTATACCGACTTTGACAATGACGCGATGATCGTGGAAAATCTTCCCGTGAAGTCCGTGAATCTGATTTCCCGCCGGTCCGGACGCGGCATCCGCTTTGACTTCGGCAGCTTCGATGCGCTCGGTCTCTGGACGCCCGATCACATGACCGCACCGTTCCTCTGTCTCGAACCCTGGAACGGTCTTCCGGCGGATGTCGACGAGACCACCGACGCGAAGAGCAAGAAGTACGCCATCACGATCGCTCCCGGCACGGAATACGTGACCGGCTACCATGTGACTGTTATCCGATAAGATGATCTACGATTTATGTAACCTTCAGACTGTCCGCTCCCTTCTGGAACGGTACGATCTCGCTCCGAAGAAGGGCTTCGGACAGAATTTCCTGATCAATCCCTCCGTACCTGAACGGATCGCGGAGCTGTCTTCCTCGTTCGCCGATCACAGCAAACCGGCCGGTGTGATTGAAATCGGTCCCGGCGTCGGCGCGCTGACACAGTATCTCGCCGGTGAGTATGATAAAGTAGTCGCCGTTGAAATCGACCGCGGTCTGATCCCGCTGCTCGGAGAAGTGTTCGCGGATTTCGATAACATTACTGTTGTCGAAGCGGACTTCATGACCATCGACCTGTACGCGTTCCTGCGCGAACATTTCGGAGATATCATCGACGCGGGCGGAAGCGTATCCGTCTGTGCGAATCTGCCGTACTATATCACGACGCCGGTTATCATGAAGCTGCTGGAAGCGTTCCCGCTGACGGAAAAGATCCCGCTGTCGTCCATCGTGGTCATGATCCAGCTTGAAGTCGCACGCCGTCTCGCGGCAACGCCCGCGCAGTCGGACTACGGCTCCATTTCTGCGGAAATCGCGCTCCGTGCCGATGCAAAAAAACTGCTCGACGTTTCGGCGGGGAACTTCCTTCCGGTGCCGAAGGTCGCGTCTGCCGTTGTCGGGATCGTCCCTCATGGCGGCATCCGCGAAGTCTATCCGGATGCACCGGCGGACGACGCGGACTGCCTGGTTTATTCCGCAAAAGTCTCCGAACTGATTACCCTCGCCTTCGGTCAGCGCCGCAAGACCCTCATCAACGCGGTCAGCGAAAAATACCCGAAGGACAAAGTGGCCGCCGTCCTCGAAGAATGCGGCATCCGTCCCGACATCCGCGGCGAAAAACTCTCCGCCGCCGACTTCTGCTGGATTGCGGATTTGCTGGGGAAATGAAGTTTATCGGGGAGGAACTTTTTGAAAAAAGTTCCTCCCCGAACCCCTCTTCAAAAACTTTTATACTATAAATAAAAGACAAGAAAAGTGCAGATTTGAAGTTTCATAACGTTTGTTGGCTGTACAGCCGTTATGGTTCTCCAAATCTGCACTTTCTTCATCAATACATTTCGTTTGAAAGTTTTTGAAAAGGGGTCCGGGGAAAAACTTTTTTCAAAAAGTTTTTCCCCGGAGAACCTCATTTCATCTCATAAACATTCCCCATGAACAGCGGGATGCCGGTTTCGGTTTCGGTGATCATGTAGAAGAAGGGGCGGCTCAGTTCGATGACTTTCGGGCGGGAGGAAGGGCCGGCGCCGGTCATCATGACCATGACCTGGGTCATGGCGGCTGCTTTGGTGCCGTTTTCGTCGGTGATGATTTTTGCCTTCTGCAGGACGCTGCTGATGTACGGGTCGCCGAAGCCGCTGCCGAGACCACGCAGGTTTGCCTGTGCGCTGAACGCTTCCGCGAGTCCCATTTCGGTGAGGATGTCCGTCAGCGGGAGTTCGTTTTCGTATTCAAACTTTGGCAGGGAGACATAGACCTTTTCTCCCTGGCTGTTCATTGCGCTGCTGATTTCCGCAAGGTCAAGTCCGGCGGTGAAATCGTCGATGCCGATGTCTTCGTCCGGCAGAATGCCCACAAACGAGTAGTTGTCTTTGTAGGCTTTGACGAATCCCACGCCGCCTTCCACTTCGAAGTAGGTGTGTTCGGTAGAATCCATGTATTCCACATCGGATTCCGAGCCGTCGTAATTGGTAAAAATACCGTCGCGGATGGCGTGTTTTTCATAGGGGGACTCCCATTTCCCGTTGAACAGCACCGTGTTCAGCAGAACGAGCGCCGCAGCGGGGGGGAGTTCGTCCATAGCCTTGGAAATCATGCCATCCGTGTTGTCGGAGACCCACCGGTTGATCGCGTCAAGCGTTGCCGGATCGCCGAAGTTCTCCGACCGTGCGAGCGCTGTGTAATACTTTTCCGCAACGGCGATGAAGTCTTCGCTCAGTTCAAATACCGACTCATTTGCCCATACGGAATTGGCGGTGTCGACGGTGGATTCTTCGGTGTTTCCGAGCTTCTTGGCGAGTTCATAGAGATATTCGTTCATCTCGCTGACGGGGATTCCGCCGTTGAGGTTTTCGAATGCTTCGAGGGTCGAGTCCGCCGCGCCGTTTGACACAAGAGTCAGGGCGTAGACAACCGAGAGCGGGGAAAGAACAAGATTTTTCTGTCCGCCGATTCCGGCACATGCGGAGAAGAGTTTTTCGGAAAAACCGGATACCGCACCGGTGAAGCGTTCGTCCGCCTGTGTGCCGACGGGTTCGGCAGCCGCTGCCGCAATCGGGAAAACGGTCGTTTTTTTATCTTCGGGAGATGCGGCGCCTTCCTCGCCGGCAGGCGCGGCACAGGACGTCAGCGCAAGAGAAGCGCAGAGTGCGGTGAGAAAAAGTCGTTTGAAGAGCATGATTTGCAACCATCCTGTATGTGATTCTGCGGATTAGACGTTCCGGGAGAGACTTTTGTTCCCGGTACAGAAAAATCTGAAAAAATTTGAGAAAAAATTAGAAAAAAGCTGTCACCTTTCCGGTACATGAGCCGTCTGTATAGACAAGACTGCACAGAAATCTGACATTATTGGAGATATGCGATTATGATGGATAAAGATGAATTCTGCGAACGTATCGATACATTGCAGAACGCCATGTACTCCCTGGCGTATTCGATTGTTAGAAATGAAGAGGATGCCTGCGACGTGGTCGGGGAAGCGATTCTGCGCGCTTACAGCAGTCTGGAGCAGCTCTGGAACCCAAGGGCATTCAAGACATGGATTCTCCGCATCGTTCACAATACTGCGGTGGATTATCTGCGGAAGCAGAGTCATCTGACCGATGTGGAAGATATTGAAGTCTATGCGGACCGATCCGAGGAGGAGGCCGTGGATGAGGCATCCCGACTTCTGCTGCGCGAAGCGGTGGACGGACTGAAGCAGCCGTACCGCACCGTTGTCACGCTGTTTTATTACGAAGGTCTGCCGACAACAAAAATTGCGCAGATCACGGGTGTGTCCGTAGTGACGGTACGGAAACAGCTTTTCCGCGCCCGCAAGCAGCTCAGAGAACGCCTGAAACAGGAGGATTTTACACGATGAAACAATTTGACCGCGAACTCCGCGCTCTTGCGGAAAGTGAAAAAACAGAAATTCCGTATGCCGCCCGGAAGCGGATTGCTTCCGTTCTCGCATCCCTTCCCGAACGAAGTGTGCCCGCTTTGCGTAGACGATATCCGTCAGCCGGACGTGCGGCACTGGCAGCCGCCTGTCTGGCTCTCTGCACCCTGGTGGTTCTTCCGAATCTCAGCCCGGCATACGCACAGGCGGCGGAACGGATTCCCGTGATCGGTTCACTGATCCGCGTGGTGACGATCCGGAATTATTTTTACGAAGACGCTTGCCACGAATTGACTGTTGCGGTTCCTTTTGTGAAAACGGAAGGTGCCGGAGAAATCAACAGTGAGATTGACGCGTGGACGAGCGAACTCGTCCGGCAGTTTTACGATGAACTGGAGATTACCGGCGAAAACGGGTACGGTTCCGTTGCTGTGGAATACGAGCCGCTGACCGATACGGAAACCTGGTTCACACTGAAACTGACCGTTCACGAAACCGCTGCCGGGAGCAGTACCTATTTCAAATATTACCACATTGACAAGCGGACGGGCGGGACGGTGACCTTCGGTGATCTGTTTGCCGACAATTCGGGACGCGATCTGCTTGCGGAAGAGATCCGCCGTCAGATGCGGGAACAGATGGAGGAGGATGAAGATGCTGTTTTCTGGCTGGACGAACCGGATCCGGAGATGAACTTCGGTGCGGAATCTCTTGACGATCATCAGAATTTCTGCTTTGCTTCCACCGGGGAACTGGTGATTCCGTTTGATAAATATGAGGTGGCACCCGGCTATATGGGTTGTCCTTCTTTCACAATTCCGCCGGAGGTGACGGAACGTGTCCTGAAAGCGGAATATACAGCGGTTCCTTGAAACGCATCGGTTCCCTGAAACGCATCGGTTCCCTGAAACGCATCGGTTCCTTGAAACACATCGGTTCCCTGAACAATATTTATGAATATTTAATATTTATAACTGTCAAGTCTCTTGAGCTTTCGAGAGGTTTATGCTATAATAGACAATGTATGTATTATAGCACATCAGACAATATTTCTCAAGACAATTTAAAAAAGGATTAATAAAATGGCAAAACAGAAATATCTCGAATGCGGCAAAGCCGTTTCCACCCACGGCGTACGCGGAACGCTTCGTCTCGAATCCTACTGCGACGAACCGGAAGTTCTCGCGAAGCTCCGCAGACTGTATATCAAGACTCCGGCCGGCGGGTTCGAATGCATGAAAGTCCGTGCGGCATCCATCCAGAAGAGCATGGTTCTCTGTACCTTTGAAGCGATTACCACCCTCGAGGACGCAATCCGCTACAAGGGCACGATGTTCTATGCCGACCGTGCCGACCTGAAAATCCCCGACACCGCGGTTTTCATCGCAGACATCCTCGGACTGAACGTCATCGACGCGGTCTCCGGCGAGAAGTACGGCACCCTTGCGGAAGTCATTACCCCCGGCGGACGGGAAGTCTACATCGTCAACGACGTCCGCGGCGGTACGTTCATGATTCCCGCCGTTCCGGAATTTGTGAAGAACATCGAACTTGAGGGGGACGGCGCCGGAATATACGTTGAACTCATCGAGGGCATTCGTGAGGTCGCGGAATGAGCGAAAAACTCCGAATCGACATCATAACGCTGTTCCCGGAATTCGTCGATTTCATCCTGTCCGAAAGCATCATCGGACGGGCAAGACGTGCCGGAACACTTGACATCCGTGCGCACAACATCCGTGATTATTCCGAAGACAAGCACCGCCGTGTGGACGATACCCCCTATGGCGGCGGACGCGGCATGCTGATGGCGGCACCGCCGATCTACCGCTGCTACAGGGCGATCGAGGAGGATATCCGTTCTTCCGTGAACGATGCAGCGGAGCCCGGAGTGAAGCCGTATGTGATCTACATGTCTCCGCGCGGCAGAGTGTTCACGAACGAATATGCGAAGGAACTCTCCGAAAAGGGGAATCTCGTTATTCTCTGCGGGCATTACGAAGGCGTGGACGAACGTTTGATTGAAGAAATCGTGGACGAGGAAGTCTCCATCGGGGACTATGTCCTCACCGGCGGTGAAGTTCCTGCGTGCATCGTAGCGGACGCGGTCGGCCGCCTTGTGGACGGCGTGCTGACCCTTCCGGAATGCCACGAAAACGAGAGCTTCGAAGGCGGTCTGCTCGAATATCCGCAGTATACCCGTCCGGCGGTCTGGATGGGCAGGGAAGTCCCGGACGTTCTCCTGTCCGGACATCATGCCAACATCGATAAATGGCGGCACGAAAAATCGGTGGAAATCACCAAAGCGCGCCGTCCGGATCTGCTGGAAAAGCAGAAATAACCTTACAGCATCCCGAAATAGGCTAGGATTCCGTTCGTGATACCGGCGGAAAACAGCTGCGGGCTGTACGCCATCAGCTCCGCGTCGGCGGGATTGCTGATGAATCCGAGTTCCACCAGTGTCGCGGGCATCCGCGTTTTCCTAAGGACATACAGTCCCGGACGTGCGGCAACTCCGCGGTCCGGCAGTCCGGTGGCGTAGTTCAGCTGTTCCAGAATGTTTTCTGCCAAGATTTCCGCATCGGTGTTCCGACGGAAAACGAATGCTTCACTCCCCGTCGCAGACGAGATCACCGACGCATTTGTATGCAGGCTGATGAAGTAGTCCGCGCCCCACGCGTTTGCGTCGTTCACCCGCGCCTGCAGGGACGTCGTGTTCGATGTACCGAGAACCGTCTCCGGAGTCAGACGCGACAGACGGACATCAAAGCCGTAGCCGCGCAGCGCTTCGGCGGTCAGCTGACCGATGCGGTACACGAGATCCTGCTCGCGGAATCCGTTTCCCTCGCTTCCGGCGTTCGGATTCACCGGATTATGTCCCTGATCTATGTAGATCTTTGTCGCCATATAGGAACCTCCTGTAGATACATAATTAGTTTATCGAATGAAAGAACTTCAGAAAGTCATGTCCGGCGTCCGCCGCGCGGTACAGCATTACGATATGATCGCGGACGGCGACCGGCTCGTCGTTGGACTGTCCGGCGGAAAGGATTCGTCAGCGCTCCTTCTTGCACTTGCGAACATGCGGGAATTCCTTCCTGTGAAGTATGATCTCGCCGCTGTCACGGTCGATATGGGATTCCCGGGATACCGTGAGAAGCTTGCCGTACTTGAACGGTTCTGTGAGGATCTCGGAGTCGAATTCAGGATCGTCGGTACACAGATCGCCCAGATCGTTTTTGACGAGCGTAAGGAAAAGAATCCCTGCGCTCTCTGTGCGAAGCTCCGCCGCGGTGCGCTGAACAACGCCGCACTGGAATGGGGCGCGAACAAAATTGCGCTCGGTCATCATCTCGACGATGCGGTCGAGACGTTTATGATGTCCGTGATGCACGAAGGACGCATCGGTTGTTTCTCGCCTGTTACATGGTATGACGACCGCCGGTTTTTTGTGATACGTCCCCTTATTTATACGACCGAACGGGAAGTGAAGGCACTGGTACGCGCCGCAGAACTTCCGGTGGTCGAAAGCTCCTGTCCGGAAAACGGAAACACCGAGCGTGAAGAAATGAAGAAATATCTCCGCACCTTTGACGATCTCCACCGCGGACTGTACAAGCGGGTCCTCGGCGCACTCGAACGCCGTGAGATCGACGGATGGCATGCGTAACAATGCCGTCCTGCGTCGTGCAGATTGAATAAAATTTTGTTAATTATTTTGCGGAAGACGGAACTTTTTCCTGTTCCGCAACGTCTATTTACCAGATACATCGAACCACATGAGGTCTGCAATGAAAAAGAAACTCAAAGCGGCCTCCGGTGTGCCGGAATCCGGCTCGCCGGAATCCGGTCCGCCGGAAACCAAACCGGTCAAAACCGAAAAAGAAAAAAAGAAATGGCGTATCTCAAAGCGCGAACGGGCCGAGCGTGCACGGACATCGGTCTTCATGATGCCCAGTTTTCTCGGCGTGATGCTGTTTTTTATCCTGCCGTTTCTTGTTGTCATATATTATGCGCTGATCGATAATCCGACCACGGCGAACTTTGTCGGGCTGGAGAATTTCGAAAAGCTGTTTTCCAACAACGCATTCAAACTCGCATTGAAAAATACCGGCATGTTTTCGCTGACGGCTGTACCGCTGGTCGTTATTATCGCACTCGCGCTTGCTGTTCTGCTTGAATCGAACATCCCTTATAAAAGCACATTCCGTACGATCTTCCTTTCGCCGATGATCGTTCCTGCGGCGTCGATCATCCTGATCTGGCAGGTGCTGTTCGACTACAACGGCGTTATCAACGACATTACGGTGTTCTTCGGCGCGGATCCGGTCGAATGGCTGAAATCGGATTTCGGCTACATTGTCGTCGTCCTGTTGTTCCTCTGGAAGAACATCGGGTACAACATGATCATGTTCATGTCCGCCCTGTCCGCGATCCCGCGGGGGATCCTTGAGGTCGCGATGCTTGACGGCTGCGGGACCGTCCGCCGGTTCTTCACCATCAAGCTCCGCTACCTGTCGTCCACGATCTCGTATGTGACGATCATGTCGCTTATCAACTCGTTCAAAATTTTCCGTGAGGTCTATCTCCTCACCGGGGATTACCCGTACGATACCATGTACACCCTCCAGCACTTCATGAACAATACCTTCAGCAACTACGACTATCAGAAACTGTCAAGCGCGGCGATCGTCCTGTGCGCCGTCATGATCGTGATCATCGGAATTCTGCTGTGGGTAGACAATCACGTCGGAAAGGGGATTGAAGAATGACGTCAGACATCCGGCTCAACTCCGCCGCCTTTCCGGAGAAAAAGAAAAAAAAGAAAGTAAAATTCCGCCGCGTACTCTTTCTGATGTTCGCGCTCGTTGTTCTTGTGACGTTCGCGTTTCTGTTCCTGTTCCCGACCGTATTCACGGTCACGAATTCGTTCATGTCGACCACGGAGATTTCCGCAAACTACGGCAAGATCTTCACCGGTCTCGGCATTTCGGGCGACGGCGGGCGCGTCTTCATCGCGGATAAAGTCAACCTCCAGCTCATCCCCGACCGGGTGAGCTTCTCGCAGTACGCGACGGTGCTTCTGAAAAGCCCCGAATACCTGCTGAAATTCTGGAATTCCGTGATTTACGTCCTGCCGATTGTGCTGTTCCAGCTTGTCGTTGCAGCAGGGGCGTCCTACTGCTTTGCAAGAGTGGAAACGAAATTCCGCAGCATCGTGTTTTTCGCGTACATCATCCTCATGCTGATGCCGTATCAGGTCACGCTCGTCCCGAACTACATTGTAATGGATAAGCTGAGCCTCATGAACACCCGCTGGGCGATCATCCTTCCCGGGATTTTCTCGCCGTTCTCGGTGTTTATCCTGACGAAGTTTATGCGGCGCATCCCGACAGCGGTTGTGGAAGCCGCCAAGCTGGACGGTGCGAGCGAATGGCAGATCTTTTCGCTGATCTACATGCCGCTGTGCCGCAGTACGCTGTATTCCGTTGCGATCCTTGTGTTCATTGACTACTGGAACATGGTCGAACAGCCGCTGATTCTGCTGACGGATCAGGAACTCTATCCGCTGTCCGTCTTCCTCTCGAAGATCAATGAAGGCGATACGGGCATCGCGCTTGCCATAGCGGTCATCTACATGGTGCCGCCGGTGCTGCTGTTCCTTTACAGTGAAGATTACCTCGTCGACGGGATCGCCTATTCCGCGTCGGTGAAGGGATAGGGAAAATCGGGAAAACCTTTTTGCAAAAAGGTTTTCCCGAACCCTTTCCAAAAAACTTCAATCTGTTGTGGAGACAAAGTGTCTGCAAATTGTCAGGAGGATATCTTTTGTCAGCTTCACAGGATTGGGGTATTCTGAATCTGCACCCAACATTGTCATTACATATCGTATCAAGTTTTTTGAAAGGGTTTCAGGGAAAACTTTTTTTCAAAAAAGTTTTCCCTGAGAAAAAACCTCAAAACAAAGGAGAACCAAAATGTCCAAGGATTCCGAAAGCCGCAGAGCCTGGATCAAGAACGTCATGATCATATTTCTGGTCGTTCTGCTGCTGCTGACTTTTTTCTCGAATACCATATTGAATTATACTCTGCCGGAAGTTTCCGCGCAGTACGCACAGTACGGTTCGATCACCAGTTCCGTCAAGGTGAACGGCACCGTCAAGGCAAATGAAAGCTACAACGTCATGTACGAAGCGGATCAGGCGGAAGCGGAAGGCGGTACCATCCAGTCGCGCAAGGTCGTATCCGTTTACGTAAAGGAAGGGGATACCGTTTCGACGGATTCGCCCATCATCGCCCTGCAGGGTGGTGCGAGCGATCAGCTCAAAGCCGCACAGGACGAGTATGACAAGCTGAAGCGGACATATGACCTCGCACTTCTGCAGGATACCGTCAACGGTCTGCAGTCGTCGAAAACTCTGAACGATGCGGTTCAGGCAATTGCGGATCAGAAAAAGACGCTTGCCGAACTGAAGGAAGAATATGCCGCCGTGATGAACGGCGCGGACACCACCTCCGTGATCGAGGCCCGGATCGAGATGCTGGAAGAGGAAATCGAGGATCTTACCGACCTGATCTCCGCACAGTCGTCCAAAATCGCGGAAATCGAAGGAAAAATCCAGTCTGCGGAAGGCATGATCGAAGAGGATATCTTCAGCACGCTGACCGTATCGGAAAAACTGGCAATTGCCGAAGAAGAATACACAGCGATCGAACAGAGCTACAACACACTTTCGGCGGATGTGGAAAATCTGAAAAGCGAACTGGAACGGATCCAGGGTTCGTCAGGCGATATTGAAAAGGCCAACGCTCTGACGAAGGAAATACGGACGCTGGAAGATCAGCTGTATAATCTTGAAAAGCAGTACGACCGTGCGGAAGAAGATTATTACGATGACGTATCGGCAATTGTTGAATCCTACGGAAAGGCATTCGACGCGGCGCAGAAGGCACTGGACGATTATCTGGACGCTCTGGAGAATGCAGAACAGGAAACGCCCGACGCATCGGAAGAAGAACTGCCGATCTACGATGGCTATCCGGATCCGCAGGAAGAGGCGCTGAGAGAAGCGCTCGAAGAAGCCAGTGACAATTACGACCGGGCGCTTCGCGGGGAAGTGGATGAAATCGAATCCCTGCGCAAGTCCTACGAGCGTTCGCAGGAGGACCTTGAGGAACAGATCGACACCATCGAACGTCAGATTTCAGACGCCCGCGAAAAACTCGATGTTGTTGGTCTGCCGGAAGTGGATGATGTCGTCGATTATGCCACCGGATACGACCTCGCCGAAGCACAGCGCAAGTACGAAGAAGCAAGTGCCGAGCTCACCGAAGTAAAATCCAAATACGAAGAAACCAAAACCAAAGTGGAATCCCTCCGCAAGCAGAACACTGCAAGCGGAACCGTCAGTGAGTATACCCTCCTTCTTCAGACCTACGAATCCGATCTTGACAGCCTGGAAGCACAGCTGAAACAAAAGAACAAAGACCTTGAGGCAAAGCGGAAGGAACTCGGAAAAATCGAAACTCCTGCCGATCCCGACGAAATCCTGAAGCAGATCGAAACGGCTGAATCCACCATCAAGGATCTTGAAGCACAGCTCGAGATCACAAAGGCAACCGAAACCCAGTCCGACAAGACCACCGAATTCGAGCGTGCCGACCAGCTGAAGCAGCTCGCCGAACTCGAGGCAAAAATCGAAGAATACAAGAACGCCCCCGAAACCACCAATGTCAACGCGCCCATTGCCGGACGCATCGTCTCCATCGACGTCGTTCCCGGTGACACCGTGACGAGCGGCCAGACCGTCGCGCGGATCGAGATCGCCGACAAGGGGTACATATGTGAGATCTCCATGGCGGCGGAAGAAGCGCGAAAGATCCAGGTTGGCGCGGAATGCTCCATCAGCAATTCCTGGTGGTACTCCGAAATATCCGCGTCCGTTACCCAGATCCGCTCCGATCCGCAGAGCCAGGGCAAGAACCGCATTGTTGTGATTACCGTGAACGGTGACGTTTACGAAGGTCAGAACCTCAGCTTTACCATCGGTGATCGTAACCAGTCTTATGACTGTGTTCTTCCGAACTCCGCGATCCGCGAGGACAACGACGGTAAGTTCGTTCTCACCGTTACCTCCAAGAAGACTCCGCTCGGCGTCCGCTACACCGCCGTACGTACCAACATTGAAGTGATTGCGTCCGACGATACCAATTCCGCGGTTTCCGGTCTGTACGGAAGCGAGTTCGTCATCACGAACGCGACCTCCCCGATCTCCGACAAACAGCAGGTCCGTCTGGCGGAAGGATAAGAGGGTGTGATCCGTGAACGATAAGGTAAACAAAAAACTTCTCGCCGCGTCCGGTATCACCGCCGTCGTTTTTGCGGCAGCTGTACTCCTGCTTGGGATGTTTGAACTGATCGTATCCGGATTTTCCGGATCCATCGGTTTTCTCGATGCCGGAAAGCGCTGGTCTGCCGGCGGTGACCGCTTCGCCGTGATCACTCTGTATACGGAGGAAGGCGCGGCGCTCTCAAAGGATCAGGTCGAGTCGTGGATACGCAATATGGATGCCGCACTCCTCGAATCCTCCGTTTCTCCGAACGAAAACGCCCGTTCGTGGGCATACACCTACGCGGCGGAAGAGACCATGACCGTCGCCGGTCCGAAGGATGATCAGTCCGCGGAAGTGATTGCGGCCGGCGGTGATTTCTTCGTCTTCCATCCGCAGGAATTTGTTTGCGGAGCGGCGTTTCTGAACGACGCCTCCAACCCGAACGGCGTGGTGATCGACGAGGACCTTGCATGGAAAATCTTCGGTGCGACCAACATCGTCGGGATGGAGATGTCCGTGGATGGGATCCCGTTCGTCGTCACCGGCGTCAGCCGGCGTGCATCGGAACACGGGGTTTACGCCTATACTTACGGCGAACGTCCGCGCATGTACATGAGTTATGCCGGATACATCAAGCTGCGCGGGGACGGGAACCACATCACGATGTTCGAGACCGCCCTTCCGAACGCGGTCAAGGGCTTCGCGAACAACATATTCCGCGGTGCCGTCACCGCAAACGAAGATACCATGACGGTCACGGAAGCCACCGAACGTTTTTCGATCCTGAACCGCTTCCATAATATGAAGATTCTGAAATATTCATGGATCCGCGAAAATAAGATAGAGTATCCGTACTGGGAAAACGAAGCAAAGGTCGCCGATTACCGCTGCGCGGTTCTGATGATCTTTGAAGTGGCGCTTGCGGCGCTTGCCGTCGGTGCCATGCTTCTGTCGTTCATCCTTCTGCGGATCTCCGGCTACACCGTGACGGACAGCGTAAAAAATCTATACGGCAAATATGAGAAAAACCGTGCGGAACGTGAAAAGCCGAAACGGAAAAAACGGTCCGTACCGCCGAACAATCCGAAGTAATCCGCAGAAAGAGGGTAGACAAATGAAGATGATCTCTTTGAAAAAAACTGCATCTGCAGTTCTTGCCGCCGTGATGGCGTTTTCCTCCCTGACCGCGCTGTCTTCGTGCGGGAAGAAGGAACCGGTGCTGGAAAAGCGTACAAACGTATACACCGGAACCGAAATTGTGCTTCCGGAAGGTGTGGACTACGTCCAGAATCTCTTCCGTTCCGGTGAAAATGTATCCATGATGTACACCAAGGTGTACACTGTGACCTACGACGAATCCGGAAACGAAGTAAAGCGCGAACCCGGTTATCAGTGGGAAGATTCGCTGACCGAAGGCTGGTATCAGAATTACGAAAACAACAACTACATTGCGACTCTGAACACCGCGACCGGTGAAATCAGCGAAGTCCGGATTATACAGGAAGAAACCGATGCCTACATCAACAATATGGTGTGCGCACCCGACGGGACGACCTGGGCGCTTCTCAGCAAATGGGAATACAACGAAGACTACACCGAATCGAAGAACACCTGTACGCTCTGTCCGATCGACCCCGCGACCGGTGTGATGGGAGAAGGCATTCTCCTCAACACCGCGCTGGTGAACGCCGGCATGGACGAATCGAATCTGTACATCAATAACGTTGCCATTACCGACAACGGCATGATCTACGTGAACGCTGAAACGGCACTGGTTGGCATTGACCGCAGCGGTACGTTCAAGGAAAAGATCGAGATGGGCGAAGACGGATGGCTGAGTGGTCTCTATCCCTGCGGAGATAAGCTGTACATCATGTTCTCCCCCAACAACGGAAATCAGAAACTGAAGGTCGTAGAAAACGGTAAGATTTCGGATTTCTCGACCGATGCTCTGTCCGAAATCCTCCGCAATTATGCCTACAACATCTACGGATTCACCGCCGACAAGATGTATTACGGTACCTCCACCGGTGTTGGAGCATACGATTTTGCATCGGACACCGGAGCGGAGATCATGAATTTCATCAACTCCGACATCGACTCCAGCAATACGAACAACATCGTTGTTCTGTCAGACGGCCGCATCGCAATGGCGCAGACCGACTGGAGCGGGGAAACGACGAAGAGCACCGTTGCGATTCTCACCCGTGTTCCGGACGAACAGCTTCAGGAAGAAATCATCCTTGAACTCGGCTGCGTCTACACCGACTACTACCTGACCAAGGCGATCATCCGCTTCAACAAGCAGAACACCGGCGTGCGTGTTTCCGTACGGGATTACTCTCAGTACAATAATGAGGAAAACGAATGGAAGGGTGCTTCCACGCAGTTCAACAACGACATCGTAACAGGCAATGTGCCGGACATCATCCTGCTCAGCAACGAACTTCCGGTCGAAAGCTACTTCCAGAAGGGATTGTTTGCCGACCTGAACAAGTTTATTGACGATCCGGAAAACGGTCTCAACCGTGCGGACTACCTCGAAAACATCTTCAGGGCATGTGAAGTGGACGGCAAGCTGAACTCCATGATCCTTTCGTTCACTCTGTATACCCTCGCGGCAAAGAGTCAGTACGTCGGCAGCGAACCCGGCTGGACGTTCGATGAAATGATGACGGCCATCAGAAACATGCCGGAAGGCATGAGCGCGTTCATGGAATATTCCCGTAAGAACATCCTCGAATACTTCTTCACCTACTCCATGGACACCTTTGTCAACTGGGATACCGGTGAAACATACTTTGATGAGGCAGCGTTCATCGAATTCATCGAATTCCTTGCGACCTGTCCCGAAAAAGGCTACTGGGAAAGCATGTATCCGGACGACGGCTCCGAGTATGTGTACGATGAAGAAAAGGAAAAGGAATACAGCCAGAAGTATGACCTCCGTTTCTACAAGGATTACTCGCTGTTCTATATGACGAGCATCAATGACTTCTCCCGTATCATGAACGTCCGCAGCCAGTTCGCATCCAACGACATCACTCTGATCGGCTATCCCACGAACGAGGAAGGCTCCAACGGCGCGACCATCGTCCCGCAGGCGGAACTTGCGATCAGTTCGCAGTCGCTTGCCCAGGACGAAGCGTGGAGCTTTATCAAGTTTGTTCTCAGCGATGAAGAATATTCGAAGAGTCTCTGGACCTTCTCGCCGAACCTTGCCATGCTTGAAAACATGAAGGCAAAGGCGCCGGACAATTACTACTACTACGAGTACACCGAAGATGATCTCGCATGGTACAAGGACTACTACTCCGAAGAATATTATGAGTACATGAAAGTCCGCAATCAGCCCCTCGATGAAGCGACCATCGACCAGACCATGGATCTCATCAAAGGCGCTTCCAAAATCCAGCGCAACGACTCCGCCCTCCTCGAAATCATCAACGAAGAACTCTCCGTCTTCTTCTCCGGAACCCGTTCCGCCGAAGAAACCGCCCGCATCATCGACAGCCGCGCTAGTATTTATGTGTCTGAGAATTCATAAGAAGGATATCGGGGAAAACTTTTTGCAAAAAGGTTTCCCCGACTTGCTTAGCAAGTCGGGACCGGACACCCTTCCAAAAAACTTCAGACTATAAACGAGACAAAGAAAGTGCAGATTTGAAGGAACATTGCGTCTGTGTAGTTTACAGACATTATGTACCTTCAGATTTGCACTTTTTTTGTTCTTATTACAGATTAAAAGTTTTTGAAAGAGGGTTTGGGAGAAAACTTTTTTCAAAAAGTTTTCTCCCAATAATCCCCATTGACTTCACTGAAAAAGTAAACAGCCTTCGCTGCGGAAGTGTTCGATGCGTTCCTTGAGACGTTCTTCGGTGCTGCCGGTGTATTCAGCAAGACAGGTCAGGCAGAAAAATTCCGTTGCACCGCGGTTAATCATCTTTTTGTGAATCCCGATCTCGTCGTAAGTCAGCCTCCGACCGCACTTCTTGCAGCACGGCTGCGCAGTATTGTTATCCATGCAGTTAACTCTAATATCTCTTATTTGAAAAGGTTTTGAAAGGGTGTCCGGTTCCGACTTGATGAGCAAGTCGGGGAAACCTTTTTCCTTAAAAAAGGTTTCCCCGAGAAACTCAATTATCTTATTTCTGAACCAGCGTACCGCGGAAGATCTTGCAGTCGTGGGATGCTACGTGAACGTCCATATTTTCGGTGACGAGGCCGGTTTCTTCGCCGGTGAAGATGTCACGGAACTTGAAGCCGTAGCCGGAAGCAACGGTGAGACCGAGGTCATAGAATTCGAGACCGCAGCGTCCGTCACGGTCGGAGAAGTTGAAGAATGCGAGAACGTATTCGCCGTTTGCCATGTGCTTGAAGAATACGGGACGGTCACCGCCGCCGACCATCATCGGAGGACGGGCTTCGATGTCCTGGTTGATCGCGATGAGTTCCTTGTTCTTGAGAAGTTCAAGGTTGAAGTCGTCGATCTTGGAGAGGTCGCCGCCGATCATGAGCGGGGACTGGAACAGGCACCACAGAGCGAAGTGCGTACGGTATTCGATGTCGGAGCAGCCGCCGTTTGCTACGTTGCCCTTGCCGTGCATGCCGCAGATGAGCATGTCGATGTCGTTGTAGCAGTACGGGCCGGAGTAAGCGAGCTTGTCAACCTGGCTCATTGCGATATCCTTGAAGCTCTGGAAGCTGTCGTTGATGTCGCCGGTGGAGCGGTACATGTGAGCACCGGTAGAGCGGATCCACTTTTCAACTTCGTTGGAACCCCAGTTGCATGCGGAGAAGAGAATTTCACGTCCGCTTGCCTTGAGAGCCATACCCATTCTGTTGTAGAGGATCGGACCGTTTGCAAGACGCGGCTTGTAGCAGAAGTCGTACTTCAGGAAGTCAACGTCCCATTCCGCGAAAGTCTTTGCGTCAACGAATTCGTAGTCGAAGGAACCCGGATAGCCGGCACAGGTGCGGGTACCTGCGCAGGAGTACATACCGAACTTCAGACCCTTGGAGTGAACGTACTCAGCGAGAGCCTTCATGCCGGACGGGAACTTTTCAGGGTCGGCAACCATCTTGCCTTCTTCATTTCTCTTGCGGAGAGACCAGCAGTCATCGATTACAACGTATTCGTAACCAACGTCCTTCAGTCCCTTTTCAACGATCGCGTCTGCGGTTTCACGTACAACCTGTTCGTTGATCGCGCCGCCGAACGTATTCCAGGAGTTCCAACCCATCGGGGGTCTCTGTGCTACCATAATTTTTTCTCCTTTAATATAAAGATTTAATAATACGCACATTTGCGAATTTTACTTCATTATGATAGCATATTTTGTGTGTTTTGTCAATAGGAGTTGGGGAATTACGGAAATCGTTATTTTGTTTTCATCTCGAGAATCAGAAACGGTTTTCCCGCTTCCGCCGTGTCTGCTGCGGCTGAGACGGAAGCCACTTCGTCCATGTTTGTCACGATCACCGGCGTCACTGTATCGTAACCGGCTTGTTTCACACTGTCCAGATCGGCTTCGATCAGCACGTCCCCCGTTTTGACATGATCGCCCACGGAGACCGGAACGCGGAAATACTTGCCGTCCAGTTCCACGGTGTCGATTCCCACATGGATCAGCAGCTCGACGCCGCCGTCCGTTCTCATCGAAACGGCATGACTGGTCTGTGCGACAGACTCGATCACGGCGTCCGCCGGAGCTTTGATGACGCCGTCTTCCGGAACGATGGCAAATCCGTCCCCGAGAATGTGTTCGGAAAACGTCGGGTCGTCGACTTCCGCGAGAGTCAGGATACGCCCTGATACCGGCGCGCTGATCGTGAGCATGCGGACGGAATCCTCATCGGAATTGAGCCGTCTGCGGATATTTTTTAGCAGTTTCATTGGATAACCTCCGGATCGTTGTTCAGCTTTAGGATTTCCGGTTTCGGACAGAATTATCCGTGGAAAAGCAAACAGCCCACAGATTTTTCAATCTGTGGGCAGATCCGATCCGTATGATTTACGCTTATTTACGGGAGAAACCGAAATTTATTCAGCCTTGTCTTCTTCAGCGGTTTCTTCGCAGCAGCAGCAGGGTTCTTCTGCATTTTCTTCGCAGCAGCATTCACAGGTGCATTCTTCTGCGCATTCTTCGCATTCACATTCGCAGCATTCGCAGGTTTCTTCTTCAGCGGGAACTTCTTCAACTTCCGGAACGGGCTTTTCGATCTTGGAGCCGCAGAAATTGCAGAATGCAAAGTCAGCATTTACTTCGTTGCCGCAGCTTTCGCATACGATCACGTTGCGGAGAGAAGCGATTTCAGCCTTGAAAGCAGCGATGTCAGCCTTGATCTTGTCAGCCTTCATGATGTTTGCAGCGATTTCGCTGGTGCAGTCTTCACCGGTGCGTTCTGCGGTATAGAAGAGACGACCGATTTCTTCGTATACGTCTCCGAGCTTGGTTTCCGCATTCTTTATGTTCATTGTCAGCTTTGCAATGTTGGTAATTTCACCGGTCTTCTTGGCAGCCTTGTTTGCAGCGTCGGTAGCACCGCGCTTGATGTTGTTGAAAATAGTCATTATGAACGATTTCCTTTCTAAGTAAGTGTTGTGCAACACATGTTTTTCAACACATTAATTATACTATTTTTTCTGCACAAAGTCAAATTAAAATCCGATTAAAAACCGGTGAAATTGTAAACAATTGCCTTAATAAATATGAATAATTTGTGATATCACCGTCCAAACTAGCGAATATAGCATAAAAATCAATATTCAGGAGCAGAAAATGGACGCAAAAACTTACGAACGATACGCCGCCGCACGGGCAAAGAAATCCCCGCTTGCGAAAAACTGTGCCAGAGCATTTATCACGGGAGGTCTGATCTGCACCGCCGGACAGGGATTGCTGAATTTCTACGGTTCTCTCGGACTGTCTCAGGAAAACTCCGGAATGATGGTTTCCGTGAGCATCGTATTCCTGACCGCACTCCTTACGGGTTTCGGTGTCTTCGACAACATCGCCAAGCATGCGGGAGGGGGAACCGTCGTTCCGATCACCGGTTTTGCCAATTCGATCGCTTCCGCCGCCATCGACAACAAGTCGGAGGGCTTTGTTCTCGGTGTCGGCAGCAAAATTTTCACGATCGCCGGACCGGTCATCCTGTACGGCATCTCGGCGGGCTTTGTCTATGGCGTGATCTACTGGGCACTGACAACGTTCATTCTGTAAGTACCCTCACGGATTTATTATATTCCCGCCGCTCTGTTTTGACACCCCATACAGCAGCAGATTCAGCACCAGCGTGTTTGCTGCCAGCGAAAGTCCGCTGTAGAATGTTGTCGAAATATCGCGGAATACCACCCCTGCCGCCAGCACAACCGACGAATCCACAAACAGAAAAATATATCCGGTCTTCATGTCCGGGATCTTCCGCTGGATCAGCCGCACCACAATATCTGTTCCTCCGGTCGTCGCATGACAGCGAAAGATCATACCCATCCCGATGCCGGTGAACAGCGCACCCATGACTGCGCAGAAGTACCGGTCGTCCGCCGCCGGAGGATAGACGAAATGCTCCGCGAACGAGATCATCGCTGACGATACTGCCGTTGCCCAGACCGTCCCGAAGAAAAAATGTCCTCCGAAGACGATCGAACCGGCGATCAGCAGCGGCAGATTCAGCAGAAAGATCACTGTCCCGCTGTCGACGGATTCAAGAAAATGCGTTACGATGACGGCGATCCCCGAGATACCTCCGGCGGCAAGATGTGCCGGTTCCAGAAACAACGCGAATCCGGCGGCGTACAGCGTGCATCCGAACGTGATGACAATATAGCGTTTCAGAACATCCATTCTTCCAAACATCCGATCGTTTGCTCAAAAAATTCAATATCTTCATTATAGACTTGCAATTCGAAATCTATTCCATTATAATAAATAGAGCGAATATCCCATGGAGGAATTTCAAATGAGCAGAACAAAAATCGGATTCTTCGACTCGGGCATCGGCGGCATATCCGTTCTTTCCCATGCACGCCGCCGTCTTCCCGGAGCCGATTACTTATATTATGCCGACACCGACCATGTCCCCTACGGGACAAAATCCCGCGGGGAGATTATCCGGTATTCGGATGAGGCAGTTGGTTTTCTCGCGGAACAGGGTGCAGATGCCGTCGTTGTGGCGTGCAATACCGCGACCAGCATGGCGATCGGGTATCTCCGCGAGAAATACCCGTTCCCGATTGTTGGGATGGAGCCTGCCGTCAAGCCCGCCGCCGCCGCGCATCAGGGGGAAAAGATCCTCGTCTGTGCAACACCGGTGACCATTGCGGGGGAAAAACTGCACACGCTTATCGAACACAACTACGCGTCCGACGATCTTCCCGATCTCATCGGACTTCCCGGACTGGTTACGTTTGCGGAACAGGAAATTTTCGATCGAGGCGATGTCTGCAAATACCTCGCTTCGGTCATTGACAAAGAACGGAACTATTCCGCCGTCGTTCTCGGCTGTACACATTTCGGCTATTTCAGCGACAGCTTCCGCGAACTTCTCGGCGACATCGACCTGATCGATGGTACAAAGGGAACGGTCAACCGTCTGATTTCTGTTCTGGAAAGCGAACACATCCCTCTGCCTGCGGACGAAGAGGGATGTATGACGTTCTATCAGACCGGACGTCCCGTCACGGATCCGAAGACCCTTGCGTTCTTTGACAGACTTCTTGCCCGCGCGGAAAAATTTCAGAATTAATTTTCGGGAAAACCAAACTTTTTCGACCTCAGTTCCGTCTGTATAAGCGTAACCGGTTACAAGAAGGAACACATCATGACACATACGGAACTTGAACAACTGCTCACGGAAAACTACCGCGCTCTTGAACGCTACATAAAATTCCGCATTTCCGATAAAGCCATAGCGGATGACCTCGTACAGGACATTTGCCTGACCGTTCTCACGCATGGGGGGAGTCTGCGTCAGCCCGAATCTTTTCGCCCGTGGCTGTACCGCATTGCGCGGAACCGGCTGAACGACCTTTGGCGCAGTCCGTCCCGTGAGATCCAGACAGACAAAATGGACTGCATCGGCGGGAGGGCACATGGTCTCACTCGCCACGAAGCGGTGTCGGAGACCCTTGCACGCCTCCGTGACGACGACCGCAGGCTCCTCATGCTCTGCTATATGTCGGACATCACGCAGAAGGAGGCGGCGGAACGTCTCGGTATCCCGCTCGGAACGCTGAAAACCCGTCTGACCGCCGCAAAAAAACGGTTCCGTGAACAGTATCCGTACACGAAAGAAATGGAGCGAACTGGTATGAAAAAGAACATTTTTCCCGAATTTATGCCCGAATACACCATCACCCAGCGGGACGACGAACCGTTTGATGTGGTTCACGAAGCGATCATTGGCTGGGGCATTGTCCCGCGGCTCAGCGAAAAATGCGCATGGGCGGCGTACGACTTTCCGGAAAAGAAGCTGACCGAAACCATGTATCTCGAGGTCACGGGACGTGCCGAAATCCACGGCATCGAGGGTGTCGAGATCAAAACAGTCGAATCCGGCTGGGATTCGTCGGACAATCTCGTCTTTGCCGACAGCGAGACCGAGCGCTGGTTCATTGCACAGCTCACCGACACCCACTGCCGTCTGCTGGCGGAGAGCCATATCGAAAACGGTGTGAAGAAATGCTACACCTTCCTCGACGGTGCGCCGTTCCTCGACAACTGGGGCTACGGCGAGGACAACTGCGGGTTTGAAACCCACCTCCGTCCGCACGGTTGGATCGTGAAAAACAGTGATACCGTCACCGTCACTTCAGATAAAAAGAACATCATTGATGTCTGCGGACGGTTCGATGTCACCATCGGCGGGAAGACCTACGACACCGTCTGCCTGATGGACATCGAGACCTACGATACAAAGGTGATGACGGAAACGTACATCGACCGGGAAGGACGCATTGTCCTGTGGCGCCGCTTCAACCGCAACGACTGGGGAATGAAGCGGATCGGACAGCTCTGGACGGAGCGGTTCCCGCAGAACGAACGCATCACGGTGAACGGTGAAGTCTGTGTTCACTGGTACGACTGCATCTACGACTGGATCGTGAAGTGAAAAAACGAAAACCACCGGAAACGGTGGTTTTTCTGCTGTCACGGATTTTGGTGAAAGTACATAAAATAATGATTGCGGAATGACGGCATTTCTACATTTTTTTCTTGTGACAAATCTTGAAAAAATACATCGGACGGTGTATAATTATACCGTTAATCACAAAAACCAACAAATTGGCTGTGAAAAATCATTACTTTATGGAGGTATGTATCAAAATGGCATTAAAGAATCCTTATCTCATTAGTGTTTATGAAAATACATGCAAGAGAAACCCCGGTGAACCGGAATTCCTTCAGACCGTCGAAGAAGTATTCGAATCCCTCGAACCTGTCGTTGAAAAGCGCCCCGACTATGTAAAGGCCGGCATTTTCGAACGTATGGTTGAACCGGAACGTATGATCTCCTTCCGCGTAAGCTGGGTAGACGACGCCGGCAACGTTCAGGTAAACCGCGGCTACCGCGTACAGTTCAACTCTGCAATCGGTCCGTACAAGGGAGGTCTCCGTTTCCACCCGTCCGTAAACGCTTCCATCATGAAGTTCCTCGGCTTCGAACAGACCTTCAAGAACTCTCTCACCGGTCTCCCCATGGGCGGCGGTAAGGGCGGTTCCGACTTCAATCCCGCAGGCAAGTCCGATAACGAAATCATGCGCTTCTGCCAGAGCTTCATGACCGAGCTCGCAAAGCACATCGGTCCCGACACGGACGTTCCGGCAGGTGACATCGGCGTCGGCGCACGCGAAGTAGGCTACCTCTTCGGTCAGTACAAGAGACTCCGCAACGAATTCACCGGCGTTCTCACCGGCAAGGGCTTCTCCTACGGCGGTTCCAGAATCCGTCCCGAAGCAACCGGCTACGGCGCAGTATATTATGTAGAGAATCTTCTCGCTACCTACGGTGAAAAGATCGAAGGCAAGACCTTTGCGGTTTCCGGCTTCGGCAACGTTGCATGGGGTACTGTACAGAAGCTGACCGAACTCGGCGGTAAGGTTGTTACCATCTCCGGTCCCGACGGTTACATTTACGACAAGGACGGCGTAAACACCCCTGAAAAGATCGCGTTTATGCTCGAAATGCGTTCTTCCAACCGCAACCGCGTTGAAGACTATGCTGACAAGTTTGGCGTACCGTTCTTCGCTGGCAAGAAGCCGTGGGGCGAAAAGGTTGACGTTATCATGCCGTGCGCAACTCAGAACGAAGTTAATATCGACGACGCGAAGGCTATGGTTGCAAACGGTCTGAAGTACTACGTTGAAGTATCCAACATGCCCACCACCAACGAAGCAGTTGCTTTCCTCAAGGCAAACGGCGTTATCGTTGCTCCCTCCAAGGCAGTCAACGCAGGCGGCGTAGCGGTTTCCGGTCTCGAAATGAGCCAGAACTCCATGCGTTACAGCTGGTCCGCAGAAGAAGTTGACGCGAAGCTCCATGACATCATGAAGAGCATCTACGACAACTCTGTTGCAGCCGCTAAGGAATACGGCCTGGAAGGCGACCTCGTAGCAGGTGCCAACATCGCCGGCTTCCTCAAGGTAGCAGACGCAATGCTCGCACAGGGTATCGCTTATTAATTGATAAAATGAAGTTCTCCGGGGGAAACTTTTTCGAGAAAAAGTTTCCCCTGGACCCCTTTCAAAAAGCTTTCATCGGAAAAGAATAGATTTTGTTTGGCGGAAACCGGAGAAACCGGATTTCTGCTTTTTTTGTTTAAATATACGTTTGGTGCGGTTGTTTATGCATGAGTGAAGGGATGTAAGCGGATCTGAAAAAATCGGCGCGGCATCCCTTCTTTATTTCTGCGGGGGTTGTAATTTCGCGGAATTTATGTTATCATTACTTCAGTCACTTTTTTCCTTCGAAACCGCAGATGAATCCTGTCACGTCGGAGGAACAGAGGTCGCCGCCGATGACGCGGTTTTTATAAATAATTACGTTCGCCATGACGGTTCCAGTGTAATCCGGGAAGTTTTTGACCTTATACGTATAGCGTTTGACCTCGCGTCCGCGGTATTTTGAGAGGTCGAGTCCCTGATTCCGCTGCAGTTCGTTGTAGGAGTTCATGACTTTATCGAATTCTGCGGGGATTTTGATCGTGACTTCCTCGAGCGGTTCGCTGTCGACTTCCCAGCCGAACTGTGCGAGAAATTCAACAATGTTGTCATTGGTTTTGATCTTGTCATAATTGTACTGCGCCGCCGCAGCCGCGATGGGCTTGGTGGAAACCGGTGTATATTCGGGGATCATCAGAATGATGGCGCACAGGACGACGAGGGAAGCAGCAATCACACAGAAAAATTTCAGCGTATTGGCACGTACCGTACAGATGAACATAAAAAACCTCCGTTTACAGGTCAAGGTTTTGATTTTTTCACTACATATTTATTCCGTTACTTATAAAGTTAGAACATAAAACATCAGTTAAAGGAGACCACCCATGTTTGAAAGCGTAACAAAACTGCTTGAATCCTGTCCCTGCGGCAGAAAGCACTCCCTTCTCACCGACGAATGCGTCGTTTCAGACGATGCGGCTGTCCAGATGAAGGAATACATTGCACAGCGCGGTTTTCAGAACCCCGCGATTATCTGCGATGAAAACACAAGAATTTTTGCGGATGCCCTGACGGACATTACCGCTGCAGTGCTCACCGTTGACGGTCATGCGCACGCAACGGAAGTTTATTCCGCGCAGGCGATTGACTTTGTCAAGGCATCCGGTGCGGACGTACTGATCGCGGTCGGTTCCGGTTCGGTTCACGACATTACCCGTTATGCGGCATTTGACGTAAAAGTACCGTTTATTTCTTATCCGACTGCAGCCAGCGTGGACGGTTTTGTTTCCGGTGTTGCCGCGATGACATGGTACGGTCAGAAGCTCACGTTCGAATCCGCTCCGCCGATCGCCGTATTCGCAGTCCCGGAAGTATTCTGCACCGCTCCGACCCGTCTGACCGCATCCGGTGTGGGCGACGTCATCGGCAAATACACCTCGCTGTTTGACTGGGTGGTCGGTGAAATTCTCACCGGCGAATACCGCTGTCCGGGCATCTGCGGACTTGAATACGAAGCCATTGACGCGGTACGCGATGCGATCCGGAACCGCAGTCCCGAAACCGAACGCGAATACACGATCAAGGTGATGGAAGCGCTCCTGCTTTCCGGTCTTGCCATGCAGCTGACCGGCAATTCCAGACCCGCGTCCGGTTCGGAACACCACATGTCCCATCTCTGGGAAATGTGCTGCATCAACGAGGACAGCGACGCGCTCCACGGCGAAAAGGTCGGCGTCGGTCTGCTGTACGTTCTGCGAGAATATCACCGTTATCTGAACACCATGGATGCGGATGCGATCGCGGCTATTGACCTTGCGAAGGTATTTGACCGTTCTCATATTGAAAAGGCGTATGGTTCCCTGACCGACGGCATTCTGAAGGAAAACCTCCCGAAGGGCAAGTCCAGTCTTGCGGATATTAAGGTAACGGCGGAGACCGTTCCTGCGATCCTCGAAGCGGCGAAGACTCTTCCGACAGCGGAAGAGGCAGAAGAACTGCTGAAAGCGGCAGGCGCTCCGGTATCGAACAAGGAGATCAACCTGCCGTACGACGAAGCGTTCATAGAAAAAACGCTTACCTACGCGCCGTACGTCCGCAACCGTCTGACCCTGCTGAAAGTCATTCAGGCAAGCAAAATGTAAATCCGCCGGTTCCGGCATTTGAATAGAAAGAACAGAAAGTGAGGGAACATACTATGGCAATCAAGGTTGGTATTTTGGGCCTGGCACACGGACACGTGATGTCGTACGGAAGAAAGTGGATTGAACATCCGGAATGGAACATCGAACTGGTGGGCGGATGGGATCACGATACCGCCCGCCGTGACAGCAGCGTCGCTTCTCTGGGCATAAAGGCATACGACACCCCGGACGCACTTCTCGCAGATGTGGATGCCGTTGTCATTTCGTCCGAGACTTCCTTTCATGCGGAGCTGACCGAACTGGCTGCTGCAGCGGGGAAGGACATCATTTGCTACAAGCCGATGGCGCTGACGCTCGACGAAGCGGACCGCATGGTCGCGGCGGTGGAAGCGTCCGGTGTACGCTTTACGCTCGGCTACCAGATGCGCGTTGACCCCCAGAACATCAAGATGAAGGAACTTGTTCACGACGGTACGATCGGAAACATCTGCCACTACCGCCGCCGTCACGGACTCGCGACCCACACCTGGGGCAATTTCGAAAACACATGGCATGCCCAGGAACACTACAACCGCGACATATTCGCGGACGACAGCGCGCATCCGATCGACATGATCAACTGGATGTTCGGTGTACCGGAAACGGTATCCTGCGAAATGACCACGATGGTGAATCTGAAGGTGAAGAACGACAACAGCGTCGCGCTGTTCCGCTACGGTAACGGCATGATCGCCGAGATCACCTGTTCTTTCACTTGTACGGCATCCGAAATCACCACGGAAATCTATGGCACCAAAGGCTCGATCCAGCAGTACTATGGCGACGCGGTCTCCACAGGTCTCCCGCGTCCGGCCGGACAGCCCGGTCTGAAGTATTATGTCACTGGGGACAGCGACTGGACCGACAGCGGCATCGCCAGCCCCGCCGCTCACGGCGAACGCATCGCCGCTCAGGGCGAATTCTTTGCACAGTTCCTCCGCGGTGAACGCGGTCCCATCTGCTCCGTGCACGAAGCCCGCGATTCCCTGAAAATGGTTCTCGCATGCTATCTCTCCGCGAGAGAGGGACGCCGTGTACGGATTGACGATCCGGCTCTGTACGGGATTATCTGAGGAGGATTTTGAGATTGCAAGGCGCTTGTGAAGGGGTTACGGTCGCTTTTTGAAAAAAGCTCCGCAAAAACTTTTCGGCTGTTGGAGCCATTTGGTGCAGTTGATATGATATAGTAGGGGAAAAAGAAGGAATTTTTGGTGGAGTACGGCTGAAATCGTTCGGGCTGCAGCCGTGGAGTCATAAAGACCATGAGGAATAGGAGAGTGACTTCACAAAATGACATTTTGTTCAGCGCTCGGCACTTCCGTATCCGTGATACAGTGCGCCCTTTTAGAATTCAGCTACGTTTACTTTTTCACCGCACTCCTTGGCTGCCGCCGTTCGTGCTTCGCCTTCGTTGAAACTGTATGTAAGCTGACAGAACGATAAAAAGCGTGGACGGCGGCTGCCAAGACGAGCGGGCACTGACAAAATGTAGAAGGATTTCACTCCTTCACACTATATCAAGGTTATC
>JAFQFS010000060.1 GCA_017398585.1 Clostridia bacterium | reverse complement strand
CCTATTCGTTTGAAGTTTTTTGGAAGGGGTTTGGGGAAACCTTTTTGCAAAAAGGTTTCCCCAATCCTATTTCTTTTATTGATTACTGATCCTTCTTCTCCTGACGGATCTGACCGATGTTGACGATCAGGAGCAGGACGAGGACAGTGAGGAAGATCACGCTCGAGAGCGCGTACATATCCGGCTTGACGGTCTTCTTTGTCATTGCGAAGATCATCAGCGGGAGGGTCTGGAAATCCGAACCCGTGGTGTAATAGCTGATGACGAAGTCATCCAGCGACATCGTGAACGCCATGATCATCCCCGAAACGATACCGGGCATGATCGCCGGAAGCGTTACCTTGAAGAACGCCTGCAGCGGCGTGCTGCCGAGGTCGAGAGCGGCTTCCGCGAGGTGCGGGTCGGTCTGGTTCAGCTTCGGAAGCACGTTCAGGATCACGTACGGCAGGTTGAACGTGACGTGCGCAATGAGAAGCGTACCGAAATTCAGCGAGTTCACCGCGCCGAGAAGACGGCCGACGAATACGAACAGAAGCATCATCGATACACCGGTAACGATTTCCGGATTCATCATCGGGAGGTTCGTCACCATGTCAAGCGATGCTCTCCATGCGCGGCTGCGCAGCTTGTACATATATACCGCCGCCGCTGTGCCGAGGATTGTCGCGATCAGCGCGGAGGTTACGGCGAGAACCAGCGTGTTCCGGAGCGCGGTCATCGTATTGCTCGACGAGAACAGCTCCGCGTACCACCGCAGCGAAAAACCGGAGAATACCGTGGTACTCTTCGCATCGTTGAACGAGAAAAACACCATCACGAGAAGCGGCGCGTAGAGGATGAAATAGATCAATGCGATAAAGATGTTTCCGAATGTCTTTTTCATGATACGGTCAACCTCCCTGTCACATAATCAGTCCATCGTTGGAGTCGCCCGCAAATTTCTTCATGAGCGCCATGCAGATGAGGATCATCACCATCAGCACGAGCGACAGCGCCGCGCCGAGGTTATAGTTGTACAGCGACTGGATCTGCTTTTCGATGGCGTCACCGATGAGCATGATCTTTCCGCCGAGTTTCTGAGAAATATAGAATGTGCTGACCGACGGCACGAACACCATCGTGAAGCCGGAAACCACGCCGGGCATCGACATCGGAAGGATGATGCGGCGCAGCTTCGAAAAGCCGTTGGAACCGAGATCTTCCGCCGCTTCCAGCACACTCACGTCAATCTTCGACATAACCGTGTAGATCGGCAGGATCATGTACGGGATGTAATTATAAATCATACCGAAAATGACCGCACCTGGAGTACCGATCATCTTCAGAGGTTCCACACCGAGCAGTCCGAGAAAATTGTTGATCAGACCGTTTCTTTCGAGGATGTTCATCCACGAATAGGTACGGATGAGCAGGTTCATCCACATCGGCAGCATGACGAGCATCATCATGATCCGCTGGGTCGAGCCTTTTTTGCGGCTCATCAGGTATGCGAACGGGTACGCCACGAGAAGCGAGATCACCGTCGCGATAAAGGAGTATTCAATGGAAATCCAGAAGACTTCCTTATATTCGCCCAGCTTCGCGATGTTGGCAACCGTGAAATTGCCGTCCGCGTCCGTGAACGCATAATATACGACGATCACCAGCGGAACGATCACGAACAGCGCCGCCCATACGACATACGGCGCGCCGAGGAGCTGCTGACCGAGAGTTTTCTTTTTCACAGCCTTATTCCTCCTCGTCCTCAATGACACTCATGGTATCCATTTCGTCGGAGTAGGAGCTGTAGTCGCCGAACTGGCCGGAGTACTTCGATTTCTTCATGACATGGATCGCGTCCGGTTCGATGAACAGACCGACGGTTTCGCCTTCGTGATGCTCGTCCGTCGTCTGGATCATCCACTTGAAGCCGCCGATATCGACGATGATCTCAAAGTGAACGCCGAGGAACGTGACGGAGGTCACGATGCCCTGCAGCATACCCTTTTCGGATGCGACGATATCCACGTCTTCCGGACGTACAACGATGTCAACCGGTTCGTTCGGAGCGAAGCCGGAGTCGAGGCAGTCGAATGTCTTGCCTGAGAACGCCGCACGGTAATCCGCCTTCATCACGCCGTCAAGAATGTTCGATTCGCCGATAAAGTCCGCGACGAACGCGTTTTCCGGTTCGTTGTAGATGTCGATCGGGGAGCCGATCTGCTGGATCTTTCCCTCGTTCATGACAACGACGGTGTCGGACATTGACAGGGCTTCTTCCTGGTCATGAGTGACGAATACGAATGTGATGCCGAGCGCCTTCTGGATGTTCTTGAGTTCCTGCTGCATGTCCTTGCGGAGCTTCAGGTCAAGAGCGGCAAGCGGTTCGTCGAGCAGGAGCACCTTCGGCTTGAGGATGAGCGCACGCGCGATGGCAACACGCTGCTGCTGACCGCCGGAGAGCTTGGTGATCGGACGTTTTCCGAAGCCTTCGAGGTTCACGAGCGTGAGCATTTCCTGCACGCGCTCCTTGATTTCCGCTTCCGGTACATGGCGGACACGGAGACCGTAGGCGATGTTTTCAAAGACGTTGTAGTTCGGGAAAAGCGCATAACGCTGAAAAATGGTGTTGACCTCACGTTTGTACGCAGGAACACCATTCATGCTTTTCGAGTCGAAAAACACTTCTCCCTCGTCGGGTTCCAGGAATCCTGCGATCAGACGGAGGGTCGTCGTTTTTCCGCATCCGGACGAGCCGAGAAGCGTCACAAATTCCCCGTCGCCGATGGACAGGCTGAGATCATCCAGAATGGTCTCTCCGTCGAACCGTACGGTAATATTTTTCAACTCTACAATATTTTTCTTTTTTTCGGGTACAGTACCAGTGCTGTTATTCATTTTTTGCATCCCCCTTTGCGGCAAAAGACCACGTATAGCCGTATTACAGCTCTGCGCGAACTCACACACCGACTAATCACAGCCCCCGCAAAGAGTGTGTTACAAAGCGGATTTACGACCGTTCCGCGGCCTACCGGCTTGCAGCCATGATTTCTCAGATGAATCTTCATCCCGGTTTTTGTAAAAAACTGCCGGGTGTGAACACCAAACTATTCAATTAAAACCTCCGCGCTTTATGTTTTACAGTCCGGGTCACTGACCGTCCCGGACGGTATATTTTAGGGCGCGTTTTTTGATGTTTTGGGAATTCCGGAGGCCTTTGCGCCGTCCGGAAATGTCAGCACAGATGCAAAAATCGTGCAATAATAATGATACTATGTTTGCACGGGATTGTCAATATGTTTTCAATATTTTTCGACGTTTTTTTGGAAAATGACGGACTTTTTCAAGAGAAAAACGCTTTTTTCACGCATTTCCCGCAGTTTAATATTAATTTACTCTGCTAAATATTTTTTCGGTTTCATTCCGTTCTTGACATCCGGAAATCTGCATTGTATAATTGTATAAAATCACTGCAAAACAGGTAGCATCATGTCAAAATCTTACCATAATTTAGGAATCCTCGCGCACGTTGACGCCGGAAAGACCACGCTCACCGAACAGCTTCTCTTCCTCACCGGCGCGGTGCGCAATGCCGGTTCCGTGGATGCGGGTACCGCGTCCACTGACAACCTTTCCATCGAAAAATCCCGCGGCATCTCCGTCCGGACAGCGGCAGCCTCGACCGTCTGGCGCGATACCGCGATCAATATCATCGACACCCCCGGTCACGTCGACTTTGCGGGTGAAGTCGAACGTTCGATCTCCGCACTTGACTATGCCATCGTCGTCGTTCCGTCTGTGGAAGGTGTGCGTGCGCACACGGAAAACATTCTGAAAGCGCTCGACTCGCGTTCCCTGCCCCGTCTGATCTTCATCAACAAGGTCGACCGTGCCGGTTCCGATCTCGCGCGTGTCACAGACGAACTGCGGCATCTTCCGGGAAACCACGTTTACCTGCCTCTTATGAAAATTTCCGACGAAGCACTCGACAGCGTAAATGTGACGTTCCTCGAAGGTGAGGAATTTGCGGCAGCCGTAACGGAAGCTCTGTGCGACCTCTCGGACGAAGCAGCGGAAGCATTCCTCTCGGATGAAATCCTGCCGTACAGCCGTGCCTGCGAACTTCTCCGCGAATCGGTCGCCGACGGCTCGGTCACACCGGTTCTGTACGGCAGTGCGAAGCTGTCGCTCGGTATCCGCGAACTTGCAGACTTCATGGTGGATTATATGCCCTCGTCCGCGCGGCTTGCCACGGACGGTCTGTCGGGCGTCATCTTCAAGATCGAGCACGACAAGGTGATGGGCAAGGTCTCCTACATCCGCATGTTCGGCGGGCAGATCAAGAACCGCGACGCGGTGACGCTTCTCGATCCTTCGAAAATCGCAAAGCCGTCGTCGGAAACCGACGAAGACGCCGCCGTTGAACTGGAAGAAAAGCCGCCGGAAGTCGAAAAAGTCTCGCAGATCCGCCGGTTCCAGGGCGCACGTCCGACCGATGCTGGCGAAGTTTCGGGCGGTGACATCGCAGCGCTGTGCGGGCTGTCCTCCGCGAAAACGGGACAGTTTGTTGGCTCGCTTTCGCTCGGTGACTGCTATAAACTCGCGTCGCCGTACCTTCGCGTCCGCGTGACGCCGAAATCGGGTGACATAGGCACGATCCCGAAACTGGCGGAAGCCCTGCACGAGTTATCGGATGAAGAACCGTACATCGACGCAAAGTGGGAAAACGGCCAGCGCGAGATCACGATCAACACGACCGGACGTATCCAGCTCGAGGTCATCGACAGTCTTCTCCGCGAACGCTACAATATGGAGGCGGACTTCTCCCCGCCGACGGTCATCTACAAGGAAACGCCCGCCCGCGCCGGTTTTGCCTACGCGGACTACACAATGCCGAAACCGTGCTGGGCGGTGGTTCAGTTCAAATTCGAGCCGATGCCGCGCGGTTATGGGGTATCGTACCACGGCAAGCTCCCGTCAAATCAGTGCTTCTATAAATATCAGACGCACATCCGCACATCGTTCAACACCTGTCTCGAGCAGGGGCTGTACGGCTGGGAAGTGACGGACTTCAAATGCACGCTCGTGGGCGGACAGCACCACACAATCCACACACACCCGCTCGACTTCTTCGTCTGCACGCCGATGGCGTTCATGAACGGCATGGCGTCGCTCGGTTCGACCATTCTCGAGCCTCTGCTTGATCTGCGCATTTCCGCCCCGGCGGGCATCGCGGGCAAGATCATCACCGAAATCGTCCGCATGGGCGGCGAATATGAAACGCCGCTGACGTTCGGCGACGTTGCCGTTCTCGAAGCGATCGTCCCGGCGGCAAACTACCTTGACTTCCCTTCCAAGCTGGCGTCGATGTCCTCCGGCAAGGCAGTCTGCTCGTCCACCTTCCGCGGATACCGCGAATGTACAGACGGTCTCGAACACGTGAACCCGAGAAGGGGCGTGAACCCGCTTGACCGCGCGAAATGGATCCTCTGGGCAAGAGGCGCTATTACGACGAGTCTGAATGAGTGAGGGATGTGCGGGGCGTTTGTTCTTGAGAGGAACCTTTTCAGAGGAAAGGTTCCTCTCAAACTCTCCTCCAAAGCTCTTTGGTCTGCGGGAGCCGGTTTGTTTGGCTGATATGATATAGTAAGGGAAAAAAAAGAAATTTTCGGTGGAGTATAGCTTAAATTTGTTAGACCTATAGCCATATAGTCATAAAAATCATGAGGAATAGTGGAGCGACTTCTCAAAACTCCGTTTTGTTCAGCGCTCGACACTTCCGTATACTGGATTTAGTACGCCCTTTTAGAATTCAGCTACTGTAAGTATAACACCGCCCGAGTTGCGGAGCAACTCGTCTTGGCATGCCGCCGTTCGTGCTTTGCGTTAGTTATAACTGTATGTCAGCTGCTCTAACTAACAGAAGCGAGGACGGCGACAGCCAAGCCGAGCGGGCAATCTCTCTACGTAGAGAGATTGCGTACGATAGCACGAAATCAAGGTTAGCCTATACGGCGAGGGAAGTCAGGGTCTCGGTGGCCCCTGACTTCCGTCTTCACCCTTTCTCAGGATTTGGATCACACATATTTTGTCAGCTGGGACCAACTAAATGTCAGCGCACAGACCCATCAAAAATCCCCCTAAAACTCCATCATATAAGTTTCAAAAACCGGCTGCCGCAGTATAAAGTTCTTTGCACAGCTTTCTTTCAAGAAAGCGCGTTCCCCCAAACTAAAAATCCGCACACACTCCCCCAAAACAGAATAAATCTTTCGTAAAACCTTGCATTTCGCCTGCATACTGTGGTATAATAATATATTATAAAATCTTCCAATAATAAAAAGGAATACATCAATGGAAAAACTCACCTCCATCCGACAGCTTTACCGTGAGCGTGATGCCATCGACCATGAATCCGTCAAGATCGGCGGCTGGGTCAGAAGCATCCGCGACTCCAAAACCTTCGGTTTCATCATGATTTCCGACGGTACGTTCTTTGAACCCGTTCAGATCGTTTACGACAACAATCTTCCGAACTTCGCGGAAATCTGCAAATATAACGTAGGCAGCGCTATTATCGTAGAAGGTAAGATCATCGAAACTCCCGATGCAAAGCAGCCCTTCGAAATCCATGCGACCGCCATCGAACTCGAAGGCGCGTCCACGTCCGATTACCCGCTCCAGAAGAAGCGCCACACCATCGAATACCTCCGCACCATCTCCCACCTCCGTCCGAGAACCAACCTCTTCCAGGCAGTGTTCCGCGTCCGTTCCCTCGCGGCGTTCGCGATCCACAAATTCTTCCAGGAACGCGCGTTTGTTTATGTTCACACCCCGCTCATCACCGGCAGTGACTGCGAAGGTGCCGGCGAAATGTTCCGCGTGACCACGCTCGACCTTGACAACGTTCCGAAGACGGAAGACGGTGCTGTCGACTTCACCCAGGACTTCTTCGGAAAGAGCGCAAACCTCACCGTTTCCGGTCAGCTCAACGGCGAAACCTACGCGATGGCGTTCAGGAACATCTACACCTTCGGTCCGACCTTCCGTGCCGAAAACTCCAACACCACCCGTCATGCTGCGGAATTCTGGATGATCGAACCCGAAATCGCGTTTGCCGATCTCGCGGACGACATGCAGCTCGCCGAAGACATGATCAAGTACATCATTAACTACGTCCTCGAAAACGCTCCCGAAGAAATGGCGTTCTTCAATCAGTTTGTCGACAAGGGTCTCCTTGACCGTCTGAACCACGTCGTTTCCAGCGAATTCGGTCACGTTACCTACACCGAAGCCGTTGAACTTCTTGAAAAGAACAACGACAAGTTCGACTACAAGGTTTACTGGGGCTGCGACCTCCAGACCGAACACGAACGCTACCTCACCGAAGAAATCTTCAAGCGTCCCGTATTCGTTACCGACTACCCGAAGGAAATCAAGGCGTTCTACATGAAGCTCAATCCCGACGGAAAGACTGTTGCGGCGATGGACTGCCTCGTTCCCGGCATCGGCGAAATCATCGGCGGCAGCCAGCGTGAAGACAACTACGAACTTCTCCGCGAACGTATGGCGGAACTTGGTCTCGATGAATCCTCCTACGACTTCTACCTTGACCTCCGCAAGTACGGTACCGCACGTCATGCAGGCTTCGGTCTCGGCTTCGAACGCTGCGTCATGTACCTCACCGGTGTTTCCAACATCCGCGACGTCATCCCGTTCCCGCGTACCGTCGGCAACTGCGAACTCTAATGCTGTATCTCCTGCAGTATCTCGCGATCTTCGCGGCGTTCGCGCTCCCGTTTCTCATCGGCGGGATCGTGCATTTCACAAAAACCGGCGAACGGAAAAAACAGACGCTCTGCATCGTGATCCTTGCGGTGTCCGTCCTCATTCTCGCGTCCGTGCTGGTGATTGCCTTCGGTGCCGCCGCATAGCATAACTCTGAAATATACCGGGGAGATACCAGAAATGGTATCTCCCCATGTTCTTTTATCATCAAGGAGGAGCACATGTCTGCCCGTACCATGCAGCACTGGAAGGAAGATCTTCTTCAGAATCATCAGATCCGCAAGACCGCGCAGCAGAAGACCGCATTCATCGAACATCTCATGGACATCTACGGTGACCGGATGCACGTTGAAGAGTCCGGAAAACTGCTGAAAAGCCGGAATATCGTCATCGGAAACCCCGATACCGCATCCGTCGTCTTCGGCGCACACTACGATACCTGCGCCAGACTCCCCTTTCCGAACTTCATCACGCCGAAAAATCTCGTGATTTTTCTGCTGTATCAGATCTTCATCGGGGTGCTGATCGTCGCTCCCGTTCTTCTGGTTGTGATCCCTTTCACCACGCTGCTTGTCTGGCTTGACCTTCCGGACGGACTGGATCTCATTCTGAGCGAATCGCTCCTGATCGCCTGTGCTGCGGGGATGTACCTGCTCATCGTTGCCGGTCCCGCGAATCCGCATACCGCCAACGACAATACCTCCGGCGTCGTGACCGTTCTGACGCTTGCGGATCGTCTCGCAGGTCGGAATGACCTCTGCTTCGTCCTGTTCGACAACGAGGAGGCCGGACTGTTCGGCTCATCCGATTTTGCCAGAAAACATAAAACCGTCCGCGACCACACGCTCGTCGTCAACTTCGACTGCGTGTCCGACGGGGACTGGATCCTGCTCCTCTCCTCAAAGCCCGCACGGCGCAAAGTAAACTATGAACAGTTCTGCGAATTCATCCGCAAGACCTGCGCCTCCACGGAAAAGCTCCCGCTGATCACATCTTCATCGACCACGATCTATCCGTCCGACCAGATGAATTTCAAAAAATACATCGCCGTCGCCGCACTGAAAAAGACGAAAACGCCTTTCATCGGTTTCTACATGGATCGCATCCACACGCCGAAGGATACCGTGTTTGACGACCGCAACATCGAACTGCTCGCCGACCTGTTCGCGGGAATCGACCGGTTCGATCTGTGACATATCGCTTTCCGAAGACGCCCCGCTTTTCTGCGGGACGTCTTTTTTCGTGCAAAACGTACATTTTCCAAAGAATCCTGTCATTGTCTTGACAGAATCCGGGAAATGATGTAAAATTAGATTTTAGACAAACGTGGGTCATCCCGCGAAAAACACAGGACGATATCATGATAAATTTACTTAAAAACCCCCGGCGGACGCTGGCGCTTCTGATGGCTCTTCTGATGCTCGTCGGATGCAGCAGCCAAACAGAACCCGATCCCGCACCGCTTACGGACACCCCTGCCGTCACCGAAACCGAGGAAACGGAACCTGAAACCGAAGAAGAAACCGAACCTGAGACGGAAGCAGAAACTGAACCTGAGACGGAAGCAGAAACTGTACCCGAAACAGAGGAGGAAACCGAAGTCCAGGAACCGGAACCTGTTCCCGAGCCGGAGCCGGAAACCGAGCCTGAACCGGAACCTGAGCCGGAACCCGAACCTGAGCCGGAAGTTCCCACACTTCCCTCTGCCGACGAGCTTCTGACCGAAGCGGATTCCGACATCTCCGGTTACTCGGACGATCCGGATACGGAAGCGGATCTTCAGAAGACTCCCACCCCGGAACCGGCGCCTGAACCGAAACCGGAAGAGCCCGCACGCATCTTCAACTACCTCAACGGTGAGACGACCACGAAAGAAGAACGCGATCAGCGCCCCGTAGCGATCATGCTGAACAACCTCAAAAAGAGTCTCCCGCAGGAGGGTCTCTGCAGCGGCGATATCTACTACGAATGCGCAGCGGAAGGCGGAATCACCCGTCTGATGATGCTCGTCTCGGACTATGAAAACCTCGGAACGGTCGGTTCGATCCGTTCGTCCCGCGACTATTTCGTCGATTTTCTCGCGAACCATGACGCACTCTACGTCCATGCGGGCGGAAGCGAACAGGCATATGCGAAGATCAGCTGGCGCGGCATCGAGAATATGGACGGCGTCAATATGTATCTGCCGAACACGTTCTGGCGCGACAACTGGCGCATGAACAACATCGGTTACGAACACAGCATGATGACCTCCGGTGCGGGTATCGCTGCCGGCATCAAGCAGAAGGGTTACCGTACCGCTCTGGACGAAAATCAGGTACCGATGTTCAATTTCTACGACGAGGAAACGGACAACCAGCTCGTCGGAAGCCCCGCACCTCATGTCCACATGATCTCGACGAGCATCCAGACCGTCGACTTCGTCTACGACAAGGAAACCGGCGAATACCTGCGTTACCAGTACAACGGCCTCCCGCACAAGGACGGTACGACGGGCGAACAGCTCTCCGTAAAGAACGTCATCATCCTGTTTACGGACATCTCTCTGATCCCGGGCGACGCGGCGGGCAGACTCTCCGTCGGCACGGTCGGCAGCGGTCAGGGTTACTACATCACCAACGGCAAGCGCAAGGTCATCAACTGGTCGCGTGAAACAAAAACCTCCACGGTCCATCTCGAATACCGTGACGGCAGCGAACTGATCCTCAACAGCGGCAAGACCTTCATCTGCGTGGTCGACGACAGCGTCACAAAGAAGATCGACTTTGAATACAGCTGGTAAAAATATGATTTTTCGGGAAAACCTTTTTTGAAAAAAAGGTTTTCCCGACACCCTTTCCAAAAACTTCAGTCTGAAAAAAGAAATAAAAAAAGTTTTAAAAAGGGCTTGACAAACGGAATGTGTTCTGATATAATATAATACGTTGAGCGGTAAACCGCAAGGAACCGCCAATGCTAATATGGCTCAGTTGGTAGAGCACATCCTTGGTAAGGATGAGGTCCCCAGTTCGAATCTGGGTATTAGCTTGAAAACAAGGCGTTTGACCGAAAAGTCAGACGCCCTTTTCATTTTCTGCCGGATGCACCGGAAATAAACACACTGAAAAATTCAAAAAAACTTTCAGAAACCTCTTGACAAACAGGAATCGTTCTGATATAATATAACACGTTGAGCGGCAAACCGCAAGGAACCGCCAATGCTAATATGGCTCAGTTGGTAGAGCACATCCTTGGTAAGGATGAGGTCCCCAGTTCGAATCTGGGTATTAGCTTGAAAACAAGGCGTTTGACCGAAAAGTCAGACGCCCTTTTCATTTATATTTCCGGTTTTCCCAGAAGACATATTGACAACATATCACCGAAATGCTACAATAAAATCAGACTTAACATAAAGGATGCTCATTCATACAATGGATTACTTCGATACATTCGTTTACATCATAGAGGTCATCAGCATCACAGCATTCGGCATCTCCGGGGCCATGGTCGGGATCCGGAAAGGAATGGACCTGTTCGGCGTCATCATGCTTGCCATGACAACGTCCGTCGGCGGCGGTATCATCCGCGACTTCGTCCTCGGATTCCATCCGCCGAAAAGTTTTGAACGTCCGGCATACGCCATCACAGCTGCGGTTGTTGCGTTCATCACGTTCTTCATTGAAGCGCATTACTACAAGAAAACCTCCGGCAAAGAAGGCATGCACGGGACAAAATTCACCGATGAAGTACTGTTCTGGCTCGATACCATCGGTCTTGCGATCTTCACCGTCGTCGGGGTCGCGGTCGGTTACGAAACGGAAACGACCAACGTGTTTGTCCTCTGCTTCGCGGGCGTTGCCACCGGGGTCGGCGGCGGTCTGCTCCGCGACGTCATGGCGCAGAATATGCCGTATATTTTTGTCAAGCACATTTACGCGAGTGCGTGTATCGTGGGAAGCATCGTCTGCATCGCCCTCTGGAACACGACGGGACGGATCCCGTCCATGCTGGCGGGGACGGCGGCCATCATGCTGCTCCGCTTCTGTGCGCGGAAATACCACTGGAACATGCCGCACATCGACGTGCACGAGGAAGCGAAGCCGAAAAAATAATCTCAAAACCATAAAGGACAGGAATTCAGACCTGTCCTTTTTTTCTTAAATCTGTTCCGTCACGGTACCGTCGACGGTCATATCGTAGAATCGGTTGATTCCCTCACATGCGTTGATACCCGCATGGAACGAGCGGTACATATCGGGGATGTATACGCTCATTTTCATGCCGTCCGCGTCGATCTGCAAACCTTCTTCTCCGGTCTCGACCGTCAGCGTATGCTGATCACCCGTCGTCACGGGGAACTGAACACCCATGAGCTTCTTCCACGTCACCTTGCCGCCGCGGTACCACATCCGCCAGACGTTGATGCCGTTTTTGTACAGCACAACTTCCAGATATTCGCCGAAACGCAGGCAGCCGTCCGGATCGGTGTAGACCTTGTCCGCGAGAACGATCAGCGGCGCGCCGTCGTCCTCGAAGGAACAATGCGTCGTGATGCGCGCACCGGCCGCGTACTGATTCCGGCTCAGGACGGAGATGTATTCGTAGCCGCCGGGACCGGCCAGATCGGCCTTGTTTTCGATGTGGTCGTCAAACTGAGTGAAAACCGGACGGTCGGTAAAACGATAGGAATAGGCGTAAACGAGGTCATCGGACGACCATGCGTTACGTGAAAAACTGATATTCATGAGAAATGTCCTTTCGTTGTTGGAAAATGGATCACATAAACACACCGAGTGTTCCATCAATGGAGATATTCTTCTTTGGTCAGTACATAATGCTGTTCATACTCAGCGCCGGGTTCGCTCCACGCCAGCCGGAAGCCGTTTTTCTGCCAGATACGGTTGCTGCGGACGTTGGCAATATCGCACATACAGTGCAGAACATCCGCTGAATCCTTCCGGAAAGCGTAGTCCGTCAGCAGACGGATTACCTCCGTCCCGATACCGCGGTTCCAAAACTCTACCTTTCCGATGGACAGGTCGATCCGGCGAATATCCGTCCCCGCCGGATATTTCGCGATCACATCGGACAGATTCATCTTCTGCAGCCAGCAGTCCCCGACAGGAACGCCGTCCGCTTCCATGATGAAACAAAGCGCGTTCGGCGAAACATAGCCCCAGATTTCGCGGACGGTCTGTTCGTCGTACGGTTCCGCCCCGCTGTCCGACCACTCGAGTGCACGCGGGTCGCTGTTGAGTTCGCAGAGAAGGGAGATGTCGTCGTCAGATGCCGGGCGAAGAACGAGCGTTCCGGAGGGATATGCGCCGTTCAGACGGACGGAATGAGTGTGGATACAGGGCATATGAGACCTCCTGTAGGATTTTTCTTTATTATAGCACAGAACTTTCCATAAAACAAGCAAAAAAGAGAAGGAACGGTTTCCCGTTCCCTCCCGGATGTGCGTGTATTTCTTATTCCTTGTCGCCGAAGTATCTTTCAAGCAGACCCTTGAATGCTCTGCCGTGTCTTGCTTCGTCGCGTGCCATTTCGTGTACGGTGTCGTGGATTGCGTCGAGGTTGTTCAGCTTTGCGAGCTTTGCGAGTTCGAACTTGCCTGCGGTTGCGCCGTTTTCAGCTTCTACGCGGAGAGTGAGGTTTTCCTTGGTGGAGGTGGTTACTACTTCGCCAAGGAGTTCTGCGAACTTTGCTGCGTGTTCTGCTTCTTCGTATGCTGCCTTTTCCCAGTACAGACCGATTTCCGGATAGCCTTCACGGTGTGCTACTCTTGCCATTGCGAGGTACATACCGACTTCGGTACATTCGCCGTTGAAGTTTGCACGGAGACCGTCGATGATTTCCTGCGGTACGCCTGCTGCCTTGCCTACGCCTACTTCGTGTTCCGCAGCCCAGGTCATTTCGGTTTCTACTACTTCAACAAACTTTTCAGCGGGTGCCTTGCAGAGAGGACATTTTTCCGGAGCGGTATCGCCTACTACAACTTCACCACAGATTGTGCACTTCCACTTTTTCATAATTTTTTCTCCTTGTGTTATGTTAGATTTAATTAAAATTTTTAACTTAGTTGATGTCCGCCCCGCCCGTGTGTCAGAGGGGTTCCTCTGACCGGCCGGCGCGTCTTACTTTGCGTCGGTCTTTTCCCGACAGGAGCTGCATAGCCCTTTCAACTCAATCGTGATCTCATCGACCCGGAATCCGGCGGAATCCCTGATGTGGTCCGCGAGACCGGGCTCTCTGTCGAACCAGACGTCGTCCACCCGTCCGCAGCCCTTGCAGATGATGTGGCTGTGCGGGAAGAGAGTGATGTCGAACCGGTCGTCGTCGTCGGTAAACTTGAGCCGCTGAAGTTCCCCGTCCTCCGCCATTGCGGACAGGACCCGGAATACGGTTGCACGTCCGATCTCGGGATTGCTTTCCTGCAGTTCCCGGAGGATCATCCCTGCCGATGCGTGGCAGTTCAGACGTTTCAGCGCTTCGATGATGAGTTTCTTCTGGACTGTGTTTCTCCGTTTCACACTTTTGGGATGCTCGGATGTCATGTCCTTCACCGTCCAGATTTCGGATTCCTTATCGAGACTGTATCTCTTTAAGTTGTCTATATTATATCACAAAATCCCAGAATGTCAATAGGTTTTGAAAAACTTTTTCAAAAAAATTTCGAAGAAATTCCGGGACGAAAAAAAGTCTGTACCGCGGTACAGACTTTTGAATATTTTGGGGTCAGCAGATCAGCTCGACGGCAAGAGTTCCATGATGAACTTCAATATATTTCATGCCGGGATACATCGCCATCATACCGGGGATAAACTCCAGTTCCGGAATCAACCAGCACCGGATGCAGACAGCAAACCCGTCGGGCATGACCCGTTCGACTTTCCGAAGAACGGTATCCGCATCCTCCGGATAATCGGAATCAAGATATTCGATATTGACAGCTTCCATATGGAAACTGTCGTCCGGTGATATCACGGATACTCCATACAGACTGCTCTCCGGAAGCTCGATCAGCTCCACGTCACCATCGAAATGCAGTTCAGCTCTCATAGTCTTCCACCGCAATTTCCACATGGGTGTCTCCCTGATCGACCGAAACAATCGAACCGACGGTTCCGCTTCGGATGATTTCCAGGATCATGTCCAGCTGTTCGCTTTCCAGTTCGTCTCCGAGCAGCTTTTCAAGCGTACCGTTTCCCGCCGCTTTCAGGAAAACCGCGGTCGGAATCCGGACATTGATCGTTGTATCCGCACCGGTATTCACCTGAATATGCAGAATCCGCTTCGCGACCTTTTCCGGTTCATCACTCTTCAGTTCAGGAACCTTCTTCGGTCCGTTCAGCAGCTCATCCACGGTCACGCCGAACAGATCTGCCATGCTGCGGATGTTTTCGATGTCGGGACAGGACAGATCGTTCTCCCATTTCGAAACCGCCTGCGCGGTCACGCACATTTTTTCGGAAAGCTCCTCCTGCGTCATTCCGGCCTTCTTCCGGAGCGCGGCAATATTTTCTCCTATACCTGCCATAATATTTCTCCTTAAAACAATTGAATTACGAATCAAGCGCTTTTCTTCGTTGTTCCAATTGTATCACAGAAGAATGGTTAAATACACCGACATCCGGTTGTTTTCTCAATTTTCTCTCAACTTTTCGTTGCTCCGTACTTGCTTTACTTCTTGATCCGCAGCAGCGCGGGAATGAGCAGCGGAACACCGATGCAGGTCTCAAGCACCTCGGGCACCATGAATCCCGCATTATATATAATGGAGAAAATCCACGACGAATACTGGTTGACGATGTGCGTCGGATCGTCCGCATACCATACCAGATCGAGCGCATACCAGATCACCACACCGGAAAGGATGTGGCAGGCAAACCGGAACAGCGTCACGAGGATCGTGCCGAACAGCGACGTCACCATCGCATTCGTCTTCTCGTTCGCGGACAGCTTCAGGTTCCGGAACAGTCCGCCGAGTCCGAGCATCGTGAACGGAAGCAGATAGTCGAGCAGGATGCAGAGGAACTTTCCCGCCAGATCCGGCACCCACGCCACGCTGGAAATCCCCAGCAGAAGCTGCAGAACCGAGTGAACGAAACCGGTCACCAGACCGATCCGGATCCCGTGGCGGAACGAAACAAAAATGACGGGCGCCATCGAAAGGAGCGTCACCGAGCCTCCGAACGGCGCTTCGTAGACTTTGATGAGACTGAGGACCGTCCCCAGTGCGATCATCATCGCGCATTCCACAAGGATATGCGTGTTCAGTTTTCCTGATCTTTTCGTATGTGTCATAACGACCTCCGAAATCAATGAAATAAAAGCTGCAAACGCCTGCCAAACAAAAAGAGCGGCACAAACGTACCACTCTGAATTGCGTTTTTGAACTTTATCCGGTCTTCCGGAACTCGTCAGACCACCAAATTCTCCCTACGCCGGCATTATCCGTATCAGGTTAAAGGGTTCGGCACCGCGCCGTCTCAGCAAAAAGCACCCCTGCGTTTGTCGGCTTCAGTATAGCACATCCGACAAAATTTGTCAAGGGAGTTTCTCGGGGAAACCTTTTTTAAGGAAAAAGGTTTCCCCGAACCCCTTCCAAAAACCTTCAATCTGTTTTAGGGACAACGTCAGCTGCAGAGCGGGAGAGAAAATTGTTCCGCGTCCGGCTTGCGATTGCGTGATTCCGTACTGCGGGAGAATTCGTTTGCATACACATTCTCAGCCATATCGTATCAACGGAATCAGGCAATCGGAAACCGGACGCGAGAATTTTTTATGCCACTGCTTCGCAGAGGAGGCGGTCGATCATTTCGTGTCCTTCCACGTTCGGATGGATGCCGTCGTGGGAAAGGAGGTTTGTATAATTATGCGAAAGCAGGAAGGGGGAACGGATGTCGATCAGGGGACAGGAGAACTTCTCCGCGATCTTTTCCGCGGTGCGGTTGTAGTACTCGTGCCAGCGGTAGAGCATGCTCGGATCGCCGAGCCAGCCGAGGATATTTTCATAGGAAAGATTTCGCGTGATCCACTTCATATAACGGTCGGAATCGAGCGGAACGAGGTTGCATATCTTCACCGCCGCGCCCATATCCTTCGCATATCGGATCACTTCGGCATAAAGTTCGGTGAACCGGTCGAGAGGTGTGTTCGGGGTATAACTTCCCGTCGGATCACCGGAGATGTCCGCCCAGCGGAAGTCGCAGTCGTTGCCGCCGTATTCGAACAGGACGGTCGTTTCATCCGCAGGCAAAGTCAGACGCTTTTTGATCAGGTCAAGGCCTGTCCCGACCGTTGCTCCCATGACGGAGCAGTTCTTGACTTCGTATCCCGCGTCCTTCAGGGAACGGAGGCGTTCGCCGTACAGTTTGTGCCGTCCCGCTTCTTCCGAATAGTATACGCCACGCATGATCGAGTCACCAAAAATTAATATTCGCTTCATTTTCTTCACCTTTCGTTTCTCTTGTCTTTGTGCTATTATTATACACACAGGGACCGTTTTATACCACCCCCGGACAGTATAGTACGCTCTACGTATCATTTATGGACCTGCGTAGAGTCTCTTCGCCGTAGAATCCACCCGCAATAGAGTAGAATCGGGCGTTTCTACTGCCGGTAGAGAGAATCTCCGGGTGCGAAATGACATTTAAAGGCGAAAACACGAGAGAGGAGAGATCACCGTGGACATCCCGCAGATCATCGCAAAGAACATCACCGCCCTCCGCAAAAATGCCGGAATGACCCAGGCCGGACTTGCCGAAAAGATCGGTTACTCGGACAAAAGCATATCCAAATGGGAACGCGCGGACGGTATCCCGGACGTCATCTGTCTGAAGGCCATCGCAGATCTCTTCGGCGTCACCGTCGACTACATGCTCACGGAAGACCATCCCGCCGAACCGGAATCTGCAGTTCCCGCAGAAGAACCGCAGACGCCGCAGAAGACCTATACCACCAGCCGCATCGCCGTCACCCTCGTTTCGGTCGCGGGCGTCTGGCTTCTGGCGTTCGCCGTGTTCATCATTCTCAAACTGTGCAATGTTTCCTTCGGACTCAGCTTCGCCGTTGCCCTGCCGGTGACCGCGATCCTGCTGATCGTCTTCAACGCTCTGTGGGGCAATCGCAGGCTCGGCTTCTGGTGCATCTCCCTGCTCGTCTGGAGCCTGCTCTTTCTCATCTGCTACGCCGCGCGAAACCACGACATCTGGCTGCTGATGTGCATCGGATTCCCCGCAACGGTCGTCGTCTGGCTCTCCTGCCGTGTCCGTTCGCCGAAACCGGAAGAGAATAAAAATACAGAAGAAAACGAATAAAATCACAAAAACCGTACGTCGGTCGATCGACCGACGTACGGTTTTTCTGTCATCCAAACTGCTTTATACGGCTGCAGGTTCCGCCGTTCTGTACTTGATTGCACCATCTTCCAACACGGCATTCACGCGGTCTCCCGCCTTGACATCCCCGCGGAGCATCGCTTCCGAGAAGCTGTCCTCCACTCTGCGGACGATGGCACGGCGGAGCGGTCTCGCACCGTAGGTCGGGTCGAAACCTTCCTTCGCAAGGGACGCAACGACTTCGTGCTCGAATTCGATCGTGATGCCGAGCGCGTTGATACGCTTCGTGACTTCGCCGAGCATGATCGACGTGATCTTCTCAATGTCTGTGTCGGTCAGCTTGTTGAAGACGATCGTTTCGTCAACACGGTTGAGGAATTCCGGCTTGAACGTATGCTTGAGTGCAGCAAGCAGCGCGGTACGGGTCTTTTCGCGTTCGTCCCGTACGGCGGACTCTTCGTCCACGGAAAATCCCAGTTTGCGCGGCGCGTTTGCCAGATCGGTGACGCCGGCGTTCGACGTCATGATGATGACGGTGTTCTTGAAATCCACACGTCTGCCCTGCGCGTCGGTCAGGATGCCGTCCTCGAGAATCTGGAGCAGGATGTTGAACACATCCGGATGCGCCTTTTCGATTTCGTCGAACAGGACGACGGAATACGGTCTGCGGCGGATCTTTTCGGTGAGCTGACCGCCTTCATCGTAGCCGACGTAGCCCGGAGGAGAACCGATCAGCTTCGACACGCTGTGTTTTTCCATGTATTCGGACATATCCACGCGGATCATCGCGTTTTCGTCGCCGAACATGGTGTCTGCAAGAACCTTCGACAGTTCCGTCTTGCCGACACCGGTCGGACCGAGGAAGATGAACGAACCGATCGGACGCTTCGGGTCCTTGAGTCCCATCCGTCCGCGGCGGATCGCACGTGCCACGGCATCAACCGCTTCGTCCTGACCGATGACACGTTCACGGAGAATCGAGTCGAGCTTCATGAGACGTTCGCCTTCTTCTTCCGCCAGTTTCTTCACGGGAATTCCCGTCCACGAGGTCACGATATCCGCGATATCGGACGCGTCGACCACCATGTCGCCGGAACTTCCGGGTACAGATGCGGACTTTTTCGATTCCAGTTCTTCCGTGAGCTGCTTTTCTTCATCGCGCAGACGTGCCGCACCTTCGTAATCCTCCCCAAGAATAGCTTCCTCCTTCTCGGCGGTGACCTTCTTCAGTTTTGCTTCGATCTCACGCACGTCCGCCGTAGGAGTGAACGAAGCGATACGCTTCTTGCTCGCCGCCTCGTCGATGAGGTCGATCGCCTTGTCGGGAAGGTAGCGGTCGCTGATATAACGTACGGACAGCTTCACCGCCGCTGCGATGGCGTCGTCGGAGATCTTCAGCTTATGATGTGCCTCGTATTTGTCGCGCAGACCGAGCAGGATCTGTTCGGCTTCCTCCGGTGATGGTTCGCCAACCATGACGGACTGGAAGCGGCGTTCGAGTGCAGCGTCCTTTTCGATGTGCTTGCGGTACTCATCGATCGTAGTCGCGCCGATAACCTGCATTTCCCCTCTGGCGAGGGCGGGCTTGATGATGTTCGCTGCATCGACGGCACCTTCCGCACCGCCCGCACCGATGATGGTGTGGATCTCGTCGATGAACAGGATGATCTGCGGATTGCGGCGGACCTCTTCCATGACGTTCTTCATGCGTTCCTCGAATTCGCCGCGGTACTTCGCGCCGGCGATCATCGCTGAAATATCGAGGGTAACGATCACTTTGTCACGCAGAGTATCCGGCACGCTGCCGTCCACGATGCGCTGTGCAAGCCCTTCGACCACGGCGGTCTTGCCGACGCCGGGTTCCCCGATGAGGCAGGGATTGTTCTTCGTACGGCGGGAAAGGATCTGGATCACGCGGCCGGTCTCATTGTCACGCCCGATGATGGGATCGATCTTCCCTTCCTTCGCCATTTTGCAGAGATTGCGGCCGTACTGCGTGAGGGTCTGTGCATCCTTCAAACCTTCGTCGGACTTCTTCGCGTTCGCGGAACCGGCGGAATGACCTTTCTCACCGGACTCCTGTCCGAAATAGGACATCACGTCGCGCTTGATATCCGCCGCGGATGCACCCTGTTCGGCGAGTATCCGTACGGCGAAGCACTCGTGTTCTTCACACAGTGCGAGCAGGAGATGCTCCGTGCCGATGTAGCCGTGTCCCATACCGACCGCGATGCTCGCAGACTGTTCGATGATCTTCTTCGTGCGCGGTGTGATGTCTGCCGCGGACAGCTTGCTCGGTGCGCCGACACCGACGTTGTCCGTCAGAATCTGCTTCGTCTTGTCGTAAGTCACACCGCGTTCGCTCAGCACACGTTCCGCAATGCCGTCCTTTTCGGAGAGCAGGCCGAGCAGAAGATGCTCGCTTCCCACGCAGGTGTGTCCCATTTCCGACGCTGTATATAAAGCTCTGTTGAGCGCATTCTGTGCTTTTCCGGTAAATCCAATATTCATCGTATGTTCTCCTTACAAAGTATCGTTTCCTTCCTTTATTATATACCGCGTCAGTCCGCGCTATTCGCCCTGCCGAGAATTTCCTTCACAACCGCCGCACGCGCACGGTCACGGTCGGCAGGAGTGGTCACACCTTCGTGTTCGGTGCAGATCGTGTTCGGCATACAGCGCATCAGCATTTCGTCGAGCGTTTCCGTCGGAAGACCGAGAAGATTCAGGGCCGCCCCGAGACGGACGTCGGAATACAATGAAATCAGTTCCGCCGAACCGATGCGGGTCGCGTACATCATCACGCCCATACCTCGCATCACGCGGTCGGAGAGATTATCGAGGGATTCGCGGCTGATGCACCCGCGCAGTTCACGCTCCTTTGCGATGATCTGACCGATCACGTCCTCCAGTTTCGATACCGTTTCGTCTTCCGTGATGCCGAGCGTGATCTGGTTCGAGATCTGGTAAAGTCCGCCGGACGCCGCCGTTCCTTCGCCCGCCATGCCGCGGATCGTCAGCCCGAGCTTGCCGAGCTGGTTCTGCAGACTGCGGATTCCGCCCGCACCCGTGTACGCCGGAAGATGCAGCATCACCGATGCACGCATCCCCGTACCGAGGTTCGTCGGACAGTGTGTCAGGTAGCCGAGCTTTTCCGAATATGCGATATCCAGTGCTCCGTCGAGAAGCTGCTCCGCTTCCGTCACCGCCTGCACCGCGCCCGCGAGGTCAAATCCCGCTGTGATCGCCTGAATGCGCAGGTGGTCTTCTTCCAGCACCATAATGTAGACCGACTTTTCTTCGTTCGAGATCAGCGCGCACGGCCCCGCCTTTTTCGCGAAATCCGGACTTACGATGTGCCGCTCCGCATAGGACGCGCGTTCCACGGTCGGAAGCGATGCGAAATCGGTGAATGTCCATCCTTCTTTTCCGTCAAACACCGACCAAACGTTTCCGATAATTTCCTTCGCTTTTTCTTCTGTCAGCCGTCCGTCGAACGGATAGCCGTTCAGATTCCGCGCCAGACGTACTCTCGTGCTGACCGCGATGTCGTTTTCTCTGCCCTTGGTTCTGTACCACATATTCGTCTCTCCTTTCCCGATTCACGCGTTTCCGCGGAGACTTCTCAGCTCGTCCCGGATCTCCGCTGCACGTTCGTAGTTTTCCACACGGATCGCTTCCTTCTGCTCCGCTTCCAGTACGCGGATCCGGTTCTTCATCTCGTTCTTTTCTCGGAACTTCAGCGGGGCACGGCCGCTGTGTGCCGTTCTTCCGTGGATCCGTCCGATCGTCGGCTCCAGCTCGTCCGCAAACGTTTCGTAACAGGTCGGGCATCCCGCCTTCCCTTCTCTCGCGAAGTCCGACAGGGTCATGCCGCAGAGCGGACACTTCTTTGCACGGATCCGTTCTGCAAGCTGCCGTGTCTTCGTCGGAGCGAAGAGGCTTCCGAACAGATCCTGTTTGGAAAGCAGGGCCTCCATATGTTCAAACGGATCTCCTGCAAACAGACTCTCAAACGGACCAAGTTCCGACGCAAATCCGCCGAACTTCTTAAATTCCCCCTTCTTTTCCAGCTCATCCGCGCAATCGCTGCACAGCGAGTACGTCTTTTCGTTTCCGTTGACGTTTTCGTGGTAATAAAATGTCGCTTCCTTCTTCTTACATCTCTCACAAAGCATACGATCTTCCTCCGTTATACTATACAATTTAAAAGTTGAGTTTTTGTTTCACTCCATCATCAGCAGCATCAGGATGTGCCGCAGGATGTCCGCGCGTACCATCGCTCTCTTTTCTGCCGGACACTTGTCCAGTGCCGACTGGGACATCGCCTGTGCCGCGATCCGTGCTTCCCGCTCGGACATGATGCCGTGTTCGATGAGGTTTTTCAGATACGCCTTCGCCTCGGCTTCGTCGAGCGTCTGCCCGATCGCCTGGAAAAAGTGCATCAGGTACTCGTTTTTCGTCATCTTGATGCGCACGATGCGTATGTAGCCTCCCCCGCCGCGTCTCGATTCCGTCACGTAGCCGCGTTCCGGCGTGAACCGCGACGTGATGACGTAGTTGATCTGGCTCGGGACACAGCCGATCTTCGCTGCAAGGTCGTTGCGCCGTACTTCCGTACTGCCGCCGCCCTCCTCCAGCATTTCTTCGATCAGCCGCGCGATATGGTCGGATAATATCATGATTGTTTCTCCGTTTCCGGTCTTTTTTGATTTTGACTATCTTTGACCTTTTCTTTGTGGCTTTATTATACCCCAAAAGTCAGAAATGGTCAAAGTCAGGTAAAGTCAAAAATCAACGTTCAAAGACAATTAACCGGAATTATCTATGTAAAATCTCACTTTTTCTCACTCAATCTCACTTTTTCACATCTTTTTCCGTTCAAAAGTTTTTGAAAAGGGGTTTGGGGAAAAACTTTTTCCAAAAAGTTTTTCCCCAGGAATTCACCCAATCCTCAACCGATTATACTCCTCCGTCAGCCTGAGCCATGTCCGGCGATCGGCGGTTCCGGTAGTGTCCAAACCGTTTTTCTGCTGATAGTCCCGTACCGCTTCGAGGGTCTGCGTGCCGTAAATCCCGGACAGCGGTACCTGCGGATAGTCGTACTCGCTCCGCATGGCATTCAGCAGGACCTGCAGGATCAACACCTCCTCCCCGCGCTGTCCCGGAAGAGTAGCATGCGATGCGATGTCGGGCAGAACACGCACCATCACCGGTGTGCGGAGTTCCCGCTCGATCAGGTATTCCGCCGTCAGCGTTTCCCATGTTGCAAGATCGACCACACCCGTCACCGGCAGCCGCCGTTCCTCCTGATACTGCCGGACCGCCCGCACGGTTTCGTCGTTGAACGTCCCCGTCACCGCCACCCGCCAGTTCTCCTCATCCTGTACCTGTCCGAGGTACCGCAGCATTTCCTGCAGGTACCGGACGCGCACAGGAAATTCCGTGATGTTCACATATGCCATTCGTCCCTCCTCATGAAATCACGCCGCCGAACTGCGTTGATGAGCCTTCGTCCCCCTGCACGAGCGTCCGGTATGTGTCCGCGACCGAATTCCAGGTCTCCGCCCCGACCGCGCCGCTCGGCGTCAGGCCGAAAATTTCCTGATAGATCCTCACTGCGTTTTCCGTTCCGGGACCGTAGACACCGTCGACGGTCAGTTTCGGGATCTCCGTATAGACATCGGAAATACGATTCAGCCAGTTCTGCAGGATCCGCACGCTTTCGTTCGCTTCCCCGACGACCAGAGGAACACCCGGATACGGCTCCGTGTACGCGGAAAAATACCCGTCCGGCAGAGACGCGAGCAGATTCCGGTACGTCGTATACAGCGCGCGCCACGTGTCAATCTCCACCACGCCCGTCACCGGAAGTCCGTAGTCAAACTGAAAATCCTCGACCGCCGCGCGGGTATTCGCCCCGAACACACCGTCAATCGTCACCGGACGCACGGATTCGTTGAACGCCGATATCAGTGCGAGAAAATACTGCAGCTCCGTCACGCCCGCGCCCGCCGAACCTTCCCGCAGTTCCGTCCCGTACAGGAGCGTAACATCTTCCGGCGGGATGCCTTCGGAATTGACGTCGGTGATCCGCTTGACGCCGTTGTAGATCCGCGCAATCGCGTACCACGTCGCGGAACCGATCACGCCGTCCGGCGTCAGCGAAAACTGCCGCTGGAACGCGCGCACCGCGTCACGGGTTTCGGCATCGAAATATCCGTCCGGACTGCTGATTTTCGGAAGACCGGGGTAGTTCCGCGCGATCCGGTTCAGGCGGATCTGTACAAGTCGTACGGAATTCCCGACCGATCCGAGCCGCAGAGGCGTCCCTTCATAACTTTCAACGGTTCCCTCGACCGGTACGTTCCGCACAATGTCGATATCATTCCCGAAGTAATACTGTAAAATCTGATACGGCGTCAGCCCGTCGTTCGCCAGTTCCACCGTCCCCCACTGGGACAGTCCGCTGCACTGCACCTCCACCCCATCGCAGTACGCCGCAAACAGAGGTTCCGTTGAACCGCGCCGTCGAAGGTAACTGTTGAAAATTTCGTCCGCGATCTCTGAAATGTTTTCGAAAATGTCACGTCCGTACACAAAGCTCTGGTCGATCGCGGTGGAGTTGGTAATGTCAAAATCATAACCGCGGCTGCGGTAGTATTCCGTGTAGATCCGGTTCAGTACAAAGCTGATCTGCGCGTACATGTTCGCGCGGATCGCGGATTCCGGCCATGTCGGGTAAATTTCGCTTGATGCGACGTTTTTGATGTAGTCGGCAAACGGAACCGTCACGTTCCGCGCGGGAGCATCCGGACGTCCGAGGTGAACGGTAACCGTTTCGGGAATGACCGGACGCAGGATTTCTCCGTTCACTGTATCCCTCCGTTCCTCACTCCGCCGCTGACGGTGCCGTTCTGGCTGCCGATGTCCTCACGCGTTTGTCCGCCCGGCTGCAGGGACGAGGTATCGGGCGTTTCGTAGATCACGATCCGTCCGTTGTCCGCACCGGCGATGCGGTCTTCCTCCGTAAACGGCAGAAGATTCACCGGCTGTACGGCGGTAACCCGGTCAAACACGGGAACGCCCACGCCCTCCACGGGATAGTATCCGTCGTATGTAACGGAAATATTGTAAAGTGCGTACGGCTGTGCGGCACCGGGCGCCATACTGTCCACCGCAGGAGGTGCCGGAAGAGAGACCGCCGGAGTCAGACCGTCTGCGTCCGTGCGCATGGAGTAAAGCAGCTCCCCTTCCGCCGACGCATCCTCACCGGGATATTCCGTGATCCGCACAACCGCCCCTTTCACGGGCAGTGACCCCGCCGCCTCCGTCACGCGTATTCTGAGAAATCCGTTTCCGCTTTCATTCATCTGCTGAAAAAAACCTCACTTTCCGTAAACTTCGGTACAGTATATGCGGACAGGAAAACGATGGTGAATGCGTTTTTTACGCATCTTTTTTCGTCATACCATAGACCCCACGCACTCACTAAAGCATTGCTTGAATCGATTTAATATCCATTTATTGTAAAATTATCACCGTATGTTTTTCCTTTATATGGATTATTGAGCAATCTCCCCTTCCCGGCCGCCCACAATTTCCCGCCAAAAACTAAAGCAACACTTGAATTCAGTCGTCTTTCAAAAAAATCACAAATTCAACAAATACTTTATTGCAATCCGTAACGATCTGTGCTATGCTGAAATCACGAAACGTGTACACGCCCCGCATTTTCCCCGCTCCGCACGATGCACCCACCCCGTACGGAGACGGATATTCATTCAATTATACGATAACGGAGGACATATACCATGACGGACAGAAGCATTATCGGACAGAAAATCGCATTCCTTCGCAAGATGAAGGGTCTCACGCAGGCGGAACTCGCGGAACAGCTCGGCGTCAGCCCGCAGGCAGTCTCCCAGTGGGAGCGCAGCGAAACCATGCCGGACATCCTCACGCTCCCGCGCATCGCGGAAATTTTCGATGAAAACATCTCCGCCATTCTCGGTCTCGAGGAGCTGAACGCGGAAAAAGCGCCCGAAGAAACTTCCGAAACGGAAGAATCCGCAGAACTTCCGGAAGACGAAACCGACGAAGAATATTACGACCGGCTCGCGGAAGAAGTCGAAGCAAAGGAAAAAATGGTTCGCGAACTGGCGGAAGAGATCAGCCGACATGCAAAAGAACACGCCGAAGCGTTCCGTCAGGCACAGGAAGCAATGGGAAAAATGGTGCGCGAACAGGCGGAGGAGGCTGCGCATGAAGAGGCAATGGAAGCGGAATATGACCGCCTTGCAGCCGAAGCGGAAGCACAGGAAGCGGAGTATGATCGACTCGCCGCCGAAGCCGAAGCAAACGAACCCGCACACACCGTTACGGTTCCCGAAATCAACATTCCGGACATCAACATCCCCGAAATCCATCTGCCGACCGGTGAAATCGTTCCGGCACAGCATATCCCCAGACACACCATCCCGGCACAGGAAATCGAAATCCCGCCGATTCCGCCCGTTCCCCCGGTACCGCCGAAGCCGCACGGAATCGGAAGCTGGATCAAGAAAAAGCTCGACCGCTCCAATACCCAGATCGACACGTCCGGCTTCACCCTTCCCGTCAGCGAATACACGCTCGACTTCGCCGATCCGGACGAGGAATACGAAATCGCCCTTATCAAGGACGGAAAAATCGTCAACCAGTTCAAGGGATCGCCGAACGAATTCGTCCGCGTGGTCATCAACGGCGACGTGAAATCCCTCCGTTCCTCGATTTCCGTCTGCGTCAACGGCAATGTCACCGGCGAATCCAGCTCCGGCTTCGACACGACCATCAACGGCGAGGTCATGGGCAATCCGCATTCCAACATGAACATGACCTGCGGCAACGTCACCGGCGATGCCCATGCCAACATGACCCTCAACTGCGGTGACGTATTCGGCAATGCGTCCGCAAATATGTCCCTCAACTGCAATAACATCGGCGGCGATGCCCACGCGAACATGTCCGTCCACGCATCGGGAACCATCGGCGGCGGCAAGCCAAAGAAAGAAGAAATCGCGGCCGATTCCGATGACGAGATTTCCGTAGACGGACAGAATGTCACAATCAACGGCGATTACGAAGGCGATCTGTCCGCCGCGTGCAGCATCGTCATCAACGGGGATGTCAACGGCGATATTGACACGACCGGCGCGGTCACCGTTTCGGACGGCGATATCAACGGCGACGTGGACACCACGGGCAATGTGACCGCCGGCGGAGATATCAACGGAGACGTCGACACGACACAGACCGTCATGGCGGGCGGCGACATCAATGGGGACGTCGATACGTCTGCGGACGTGAATGTCGGCGGGGATGTCGACGGGGATATCCGTACCGACGGCGATGTGAACATCGGCGGAGACGTCGGCGGCGATGTTACGGCTGACGGCGACGTGGAAGTCGACGGCGATGTCAACGGCGACATCACGACCGACGGTGCCGTGACCGTCCACGGCGACGCGAACGGCGACATCGAAGCGGAAAAGGTGAAAGTCTACGGCACCGCGGACAACTATGATCCCGAAGAAGACTGATTTTTCTTGCAATTTCCCGCCGTCCATAGTATAATGGAGTCATCAGAGAAACGAACGCCATCATACAGAAAGGACCACTCATGAATCAGCCTTTATACGATTTCATCACCGCGCATCGTCAGCGCGAATTTCGGATCGATGCGCTTCCTTCGCAGGCGGAACGCTACAAAGCGGAAGGCCTGTGCCCGCGTGCACGCATGTCCGACCGGTTCTGCCGCGTGATGGACGCGGAAGTGCCGCACCTCCTGCCGGGACAGAAAATCGTGTTCCTGCGCACCGTTCCCCGTCCGTACGACTGCTTCACCGAGGACGAATGGAATGCCATCCGCAGCCATCACTTCATCCACGAACAGGGTTATGTTTCGAACGTCTGTCCCGACCACACGTATCTTATGAAGCGCGGTCTTCTCGCCGTCCGCGAATCCGCCGACGAATACGCGAAAGCCGATATTGACGCGCTCCTCCGTCTGGTCGGACGCTACCGCGACGAAGCGATCCGCACCGGACGGGACGACGTTGCGGAAGTACTTGAAAAAGTGCCTGAAAAACCGGCGGAAACCTTCCGTGAAGCGCTGCAGTTCTTCCGCATCATCCACTATTCCCTGTGGCTCGAGGGCAACTACCACAACACCGTCGGACGGTTTGACAGGTACATGATGCCCTACCTCGAAGCCGATCTCGCGGCGGGACGCCTCACCGAAGACGAAGCGTACGAGCTTCTGCTCGACTTCTTCCTCTCGTTCAACATCGACTCCGACATGTACACGGGCATCCAGCAGGGAGACAACGGTCAGTCCATGATGCTCGGCGGCACAGATCCCGACACGGGCACCGAAATTTACAACAAGCTCACGGAAATGTGTCTGCGTGCGTCCGGCGAGCTGAAGCTGATCGACCCGAAGATCAACCTCCGCGTGACGAAGAACACCCCTTTGTGGGTCTACGAAGAGGGTACGAAGCTGACGAAAGTCGGGCTGGGTTTCCCGCAGTATTCGAACGACGACACGGTCATCCCCGCGCTGATGAAGCTCGGCTACGACAAAGCGGACGCGGAAAACTACACCGTTGCGGCATGCTGGGAATTCATCATTCCGGGTGTAGGTATGGAAATTGCGAACATCGGCGCGATGTCGTACCCGCTTGCGGTCGACCGTGCGCTTCCTACGCTGCCCGAATGCGGGACGTTCGAAGAGTTCCGCGCAAACGTTGCGGCGGAGATCACCGCTCAGTGCGAAGCGATCATGGCGGGCGTAAAGAACATATGGTTCGTTCCCTCGCCGTTCATGGAACTGCTCTACGGCGGAAAAACCTTCACGGAAGGGATGAAATACAACAATTTCGGCATCCACGGCACCGGCGTATCCTGCGCGGCGGACTCTCTCGCGGCGATCCGGAAATACGTATACGACGAAAAGAAGCTGACCGCGGATGAACTTCTTGCAGCAGTAGGCGCAGATTTCGCCGGTTATGATGAGATGCTTCATATGCTCCGCAGCGAATCCCCGAAGCTCGGCACGGAAGACTCCGCTCCCGCCGATGAACAGCTTGTCTGGCTGACGGAAACGTTCTCCGGCGCACTGGCTGGAAAGACGAACGAACGCGGCGGTATCTGGCGTGCGGGCACGGGTTCGGCGATGTTCTATCTGTGGCATGCGGATGAGATCGGTGCATCTCCGGACGGACGCCGCAAAGGCGAACCGTTCGCGGCAAACTACTCGGCGTCGTTGTTTGCAAAGATCGACAACCCGCTGAATATTGTGAAGTCCTTCACCGCCCCCGACCTCGGCAAGGTCATCAACGGCGGCCCGCTGACGCTTGAATTCGACAGCAAAATCTTCTCGGGTGAAGAAAACATGACGAAAGTCGCATCCCTCGTGAAATACTTCATCGGCCGCGGCGGTCATCAGCTCCAGCTCAACGCCGTCTCCCGCGAAGCCCTGCTCGACGCACAGGCTCACCCCGAAAAGTACGAAAGGCTGATTGTCCGCATCTGGGGATGGAGCGCCTACTTCGTCGAACTCGACAAAGGCTTCCAGGACCACGTCATCCGCCGCCAGGAGTATTCGGTTTAAGACATAGAGTTTTTCGGGGAAAACTTTTTCGGGAAAAATTTTTCCCCGCCCCCCTTTCAAAAAGCTTCATACTATCAGGACAGGCAAAGTAAGTACAAATTTGAAGAAAGAGAACCACTGTATACGGTACAGCCGTTTGATTTCTTCAGATCTGCACATACTATTGTTTGTCTTTTTTGTTTAAAAGTTTTTGATGAGGGGTGCGGGGAGAAACTTTTTTCAAAAAGTTT
>JAFQFS010000059.1 GCA_017398585.1 Clostridia bacterium | reverse complement strand
GGGGTTCGGGGAAACCCTTTTCCTCAAAAAGGGTTTCCCCGAAAAACTCAATATCTGTTATCAAACACTCTCGTGGACTTCTTTTCGCTTCTCGGGAGTTCGCCGATGGAGACGGGCTTGACGTTGACCTGGATGCCGATTTTTGCTTTGAAGGTTTCGCCGATGATCTTTTCCATGATTTCGCGGTCGATGCCTGCGTCGAGTTCGACGAAGAGGGTGCAGATGTCCTTGCCGTTCAGGTGGTCGAGCATGAACTGGTATTCGCTGGACGCGCCGGGGATGGCGGAGAGCATCGCGTCGATCTGGCTCGGGAAGATGTTGACGCCCTTGACCTTGACCATGTCGTCGGTACGTCCGAGGATGGTGTCGATGCGGGGGAACTTCGATCCGCACGGGCAGTCGCCGGGAATGACGCGGGAGAGGTCGTGCGTACGGTAGCGGATGAGGGGAGCTCCCTGCTTGCGGAGGGTTGTGATGACGATTTCGCCGATTTCGCCGTCCGGAACCTGTTCGCCGGTCTTCGGGTCGATGATTTCGAAGTAGATGTAGTCGTCCCACATGTGCATGCCGCAGGCATGTTCGCAGCTCATGCCGATACCGGGGCCGTACACTTCGGTGAGGCCGTAGATGTCGTACAGTTCCACACCGAGTTCGTTTGCGATGCGTTTTCTCATCTTTTCCCCCCAGCGTTCGGAGCCGATGACACCCTTCTTCAGGTGGATCTTATCCGCAATGCCGCGCTTTGCGATTTCTTCGGCGAGAAGGAGTGCGTAGGACGAGGTCGCGCAGAGAACGGTGGACTTTAAGTCCATCATCATCTGGAGCTGCTTGTCGGTGTTGCCGGGACCCATCGGGATGGTCATCGCACCCATGCGTTCCGCGCCGAGCTGGAAGCCGATGCCGGCGGTCCAGAGACCGTAGCCGGGAGTGATGTGGATGCGGTCAAGGTTCGTGATGCCCGCCATGCGGTAGCAGCGCGCGAACATTTCCGCCCAGTCATCCACGTCCTGCTGGGTGTAGGGGATGATGACGGGGGTACCGGTTGTACCGGAGGAGGAATGGATGCGGATGATCTGTTCGTCCGGCACCGCCTGCAGTCCGAGCGGGTACGCGTCGCGGAGGTCGCCCTTCCACGTGAACGGGAGCTTTTCGAAGTCCTCCTGGGACTGGATCTGTTCGACGTCGATGCCTTCGAACTTGTTCTTATAGAAACAGTCGCGCGACGTCAGGTCGCGAAGCTGCTTTTTAATCAGATTAAACTGAGTTTCTGTCATTTTCATGGTGTATTTTCCTTTCATGGGGAGGGACTTTTTGAAAAAAGTCCCTCCCCAAACCCCTCTTCAAAAACTTTCAGACCAATGGATTCACAAAGTCAGATGCAGATTTCACGTAAAATCCGCACATACTCTGTCCCTGTAACAGATGGAAGTTTTTTGAAAGGGGCTTGGGGAAAACTTTTTTTCAAAAAAGTTTTCCCCATATTCCTTTATTTCATAAACCGTTTTTCCGCCTCATCAATGGCGCGGAGGTTCATATCGAGGTATTTTGCGTTCACGCGGAGCTTTACGCATTCGCGGAGTTCGTCCACGGTCATGCCGAGCATGCCGGAACATGCCGCTGCCGCGAGAAGGGCGATGTTCAGCACCTTCGGGGAGCCGCAGAGTTCGCAGATTTCGTCGCCGTCGACAACCGTAAGGTTCTTCACGTTCGCGCGGAGATAACCGAGCACCGCGTCCGCGTCGTAGCCCGCGCCGCCGAAGTTGACCGTGATCGGCATGACCGCCTTCTTGTTCACGATCACCGCGCCGTCGGGTGCGAGATAGTCGAGACAGCGCACCGCTTCCGCCGGTTCGAACGCGATCATCACGTCCGCGGTATGCTTCGGAACGAGGGGAGAGGCAATGGCGTCCCCCGTCCGGACATGGCTGACGACGCAGCCGCCGCGCTGTGCCATGCCGATGGTTTCACTGGTGCGCACGTTTTCCCCGCGGCGCATCGCCGCGAAGGCGATCAGCTTCGACGCAAGGACCGTTCCCTGTCCGCCGACGCCGCAGAGCAGACAATTTTTATTTTCCGCCATCGTTTTCACCTCACTCAATGGCCATCGCGGGACAGACGTTCGCGCACAGACCGCAGCCGGTGCAGAGTCCGCTTTCGATGACAACTTTCTTCTTGACACCGTCACGCACCAGTGCGGGACAGCCGGTCTCGTTAATGCACTTCCGGCATCCGACGCAGCGGTCGTTCACGACCTTCGCCTTTCCGGGCTTGACGAGATTGACGCACGGCGCCTTGCAGATGACCGCCTTGACGCCCTTCATCTCTGCCGCTTCCTTCACCGCATTCACGGTTTCGAAGAAGTCGAACGGGTTGACCACTTCGATGTGGGACACGCCGAGACCCTCGAGCACCTTCACGAGATCGATCTTTCCTCCGTCGGTACCCATCATGGTACGGCCGGTGCCGGGATGGGGCTGACCGCCGGTCATCGCGGTGATGGAGTTATCGAGCACCATCAGAACGAGGTCGCAGTCGTTGTAGACGGCATTCGCGACGCCGGTCATGCCGGACGCGAAGAAGGTGGAGTCACCGATGAAGGAGAAATTGACGGTATCGGGTTCAATGCGGTGGATGCCCTGCGCGATGGTGACGTCCGCGCCCATGCAGAGGCAGGTATCGACCATATCGAGCGGCTTGGCATTGCCGAGGGTATAGCATCCGATGTCACCGGAGAAGACGGCTTTTCTGCCCTTCATCGCGTGCTTGACGGCGAGGAAGGACGCGCGGTGCGGACATCCGGCACAGAGGACGGGCGGACGCACGGGAAGCGCGGGAGCTTCGGTTTTCGCGGATTCGGGGAGGTCGATGCCTGCGAAATCCGCAAGGTACTTCATGACGCTCTCGACGGTATTTTCGCCGGCAAGGGGGGAATGACCGGTGTACTTGCCATACACGCGGCACGGGAGATTATGTTTGCCGCAGAGGAAGACGAGTTCTCGTTCGATGACGGGATCAAGCTCCTCAGCGACAAGGATCTTGTCGGTGTTTCCGATAAACTCAACCGCAAGTTTTTCCGGGAACGGATACGGTGTACCGATTTTGAGGACGGACACGCGGTCGGCGAGACCGAGAATCCGGACGGCTTCGGTGACGTACGCGTAGCTGATGCCGCCGCAGGCGATGCCGAGTCTGCCGTTTCCTTCAATTTTATTAAAGGGACATTCGGAAAACTCGTCGGCGAGGACGGGAGTACGTTCCTCGATGCGGATGTGGTTGAGGTAGGATGTACGCGGGAAGATGACCCAGCGCTGGGTATCCTTAACGAATCCGTCGGGGGTATGGGGGACGTATTCGTCGTCAACGGTCACACTCGCGCAGCCGTGGCAGACGCGGGTTGTGGGACGGAGCAGGACGGGGGTATTGTATTTTTCGCTGACCTCATATGCCGCTCCGACCATGGCATACGCCTCGTCGGGCGAGGACGGGTCGAAGCACGGAAGTTTCGAAAAACGCGCAAAATGGCGGGTATCCTGTTCGGTCTGGGAAGAGATCGGACCGGGGTCGTCGGCGGAGACGATGACCATGCCGCCCTTGACGCCGACATACGCAAGGCTCATGAGCGGGTCGGACGCGACGTTCAGCCCGACCTGCTTCATGGTGACAAGCGTTCTCGCGCCGCTGTACGACGCACCCGCCGCAACCTCAAGCGCCGCCTTCTCATTCGTCGACCACTCAACGTAGTACCGGCCGTTCGCTTCCTTCGCCGCGGATTCCAGTATTTCCGTGGAAGGTGTTCCGGGGTAGCCCGAAACCAGTCCCACTCCGGCGTGAATCGCGCCGGCGGCAATGGCTTCGTTCCCCATTAAAAATTTTACTTTTTCCATGATGGTTCTCCATGGGGGGGCTTTTATTTGAATGTTTTAGTATAACATATTTTGTCGGGAATTGCAAGGGGTTTGTGTGTGCAGATTGTTAGTTTAGGGGAGACGGTCGCTTTCTTGAAAGAAAGCTCCGCAAAGAACTTTAATCTGTTGTAGCCGGATTTTGTAGCTGATATGGGTTAGTGGGGGAAAAGGAGAAAATTTTTGGTGGAGTTCGGCTGAAATTTGTTCGGGCGATAGCCATATAGTCATAAAGATCATGAGGAATAGTGGAGCGACTTCTCAAAACTCCGTTTTGTTCAGCGCTCGACCCTTCCGTAACCGTGATATAGTACGCTCCTATATAATTCTGCTACGTTAAGTTTTACACCGCACTCCTTGGCTGCCGCCGTTCGTGCTTTGCGTTTGTGCAAACTTGACGTCAGCCGCTCTGACTGATAGAAGCGAGGACGGCGGCAGC
>JAFQFS010000058.1 GCA_017398585.1 Clostridia bacterium | reverse complement strand
GATTACGATGACCTGGTGATCGACATTACTTTCATCCCCTTTCAGTCCGGCGAGTCGTTCGTGCCGTCCTGTTCGGGATGCTGCGAGACTTCCATTGCCGGCGGGGTCGGATACAGTGCACCGCAGGGGCAGGTCGCCTTTCCGGAGAATAATGAGATCAGCCAGTGGCGGTGGGATATTCTCCGCGAGACAGCACAGCCTTTTTCTGAGGACGGAGCTTCGGTCGGCTCCGGCATCATGCAGGCGGTTCTGGAGATGGGCGGTCTGACGAAGACGGTTTACTATGACACTTCGGAGTACGATTTCTCGAATGCGTTTTCTCTCGGCATGACGCTTGATACCTCGACGCTCGGCAGCGGGCGGTACGAGTGGACGCTTTCTCTGACTTACGATCACGGCAGTGATGCCGCGCAGGTGGAAACGCAGTCCGGATATTCCAGCATCGTGGACCGGTCGCAGAGTCCGTACGGTTACGGTGTGAATCTTGCGGGGCTTTCACGGCTGAATCTCACGGACCTGAACAGTGAAACAGCCTCCGGGATCCTCTGGGAGCGTTCCTGCGGCAAGCAGGTCTGGTTTGCATCGAACGGGATGACCTTCATGCCGGAAGCGGGCGAATCCGCCAACTCCACGCTCATGCAGAACTCCGACGGCACATGGTTGGTCCGCGATCAGGGAGAGACGTTCCTGTTCAGTGCGTCCGGCCTGCTTCTGACCCGCACGGATGACCTGACGGCGGAAACGACGGTCTGGACCTACAATTCGGACGGTACCGCCGCTTCAAAAACCGAGACGGGGAACCGCGTCACGACCTACGGCTACACGAATGGGCGTCTCGCGAGCGTTACGGATCTTGCGGGCCGGGTGACGCAATATGAATACGATCCTCTGGGGCGTCTCATCCGTCTGACCGAGCCGGATCCGGACGGGGACGGCGAACTTACCGGCCCGGAGACGCTTTACACGTACGACGGGGACAGCTCACGGCTTGCGTCGATTACGGACTCTTCCGGAAAGGTGACGGAATACACGTGGGTCCAGGGGATCCTTGCGTCCAGAAAAACAGACGGCATCGTCGAGTACTCGCAGGATCCGTACGCACTCGCCGCAGTTGCCGATCTCTCCGGATCCGGTTTCGACGCACAGCATCCGGCTGTCCTTTCGGCATACACACAGTCTGTCGGCACGCACACGGATAAAAACGGCAGCACGACCGAATATCGTTACGATTCCCGCGGAAATGTCATTTGGGAAAAGACCGCGTCCGGCAAGGTCACGACCCGGATGTTCGACACGAACGGCAGGAAGCTCAAGGAGACCGTGACCGTCGGAGGCAGCGGAACGACGACCCGGTATGAATACGACGCACGCGGCAATTTGACGAAGCTCATCGACCATGACGGCTCGGCCGAACAGTGGACCTGGGACCAGACGTACGATCAGATGCTCAGCCATACGGACCAGCTGGGGAATCGGACGCTCTACACACTTGACCCGATGACCGGTCTGACCGTGCAGGAACGGCTTGTGGTCGGGGCGGTCGATTCTTCGGAAAACGGTGAGACGGACGACATCGTGACCTCGTACGCCTACGACTCCGCCCGTCGGCTGGCCAGCATGACGGATGCGCTGGGAGTCACGACCTCCTACGCGTACGACACTCGCGGAAATCTCCTCAGGGAAACGATTGGCGAGTCCGTCACGACTTACACCTACGACTCCGCCGACCGAGTTGCGAGCGTCACCGATCCTCTTGGCCGAACGACGCAGTACTCCTACGACGCGCTGGACCGGCTGATCTGCACGACCTACGCCAACGGTCAGACCGTCACGAACCGGTACGACGCCCTTGGCCGACTCGCAGAGACGACGGACATTCACGGCGCGGTCACGACCTACACCTATGGCACGAACGGTAAAATTGCCGAAATGGAGTCCGAGGGCGCCTCGATTTCCTACACGTACGACACGCTCGGCCGCGTTCTGACCGAAACGGATTCTCTGAACCGCGTGACTTCCTACACCTACGATAATGGAGGGAAAGTCACGCAGATCACGGTCTCGCAGGGCGCGGGATCAGCCGTCATTTCCAGTACGGAGTACGATTCCTGGGGCCGAATCGCCTCTGAAACCGACGCGGCAGGGATCCAGCTCGCATACACATACGACAAACTGGGACGGCTGACCCGGATCCAGCGTGTGAACGATAGCAAATTCCTCGAAACACGCACTTACGATGCAGCCGGCAACCTTCGGACCGTGACGGATGCGCTCGGCGCGGTGACGTCCTACGCCTACGACACGGCAGGAAACCTCACCACCGTGACCGCTGCGGACGGCACAAAAACGACTTACACGTACGACAAACTCGGCAGAGTCCTCACACAAACGGACGTGCTGGGCGGCGTGACCTCGTACACCTACGACGTCTACGGCAACCTTCTCACGACGACGGACGCGCTGGGCCGAACGACGGCGAACGGTTACGATCTGGCAGGTCAGCTCCTCACGACGACGGACGCGGAAGGAAACGTGACGGCGTACGTTTATGACACGCTTGGCCGTACAGTCTCCACGACGCTCCGATCTGCCGATGGCCTTGAATTCGCGGCCTCGACAACATCGTACACATACCAGACGATCGACGGCAAAAAATATCAAACCGTCACACAGACAGACGCGCTCAATAATCAAACAGTCAGCCTGTACGACCTTGCCGGAAACCTGATCCGGACGACGGACGCAGCCGGTGCGCAGACGGTATACACCTACGACACGGAAGGGCAGCTCCTCACGGTCACGGACGCGCTAAATCACGTCACGTCCTACACTTACGACGCCTTCGGCAGCGTCTCCTCCATCACACAGGCGGACGGAAGCACCTACCAATACCGCTCCAACGCCGCCGGCCAGCTCCTCTCCCAAACCGACCCGGCCGGCACGGTGACGGTCCACACCTACGACGTCACGGGCCAGGTCTCCAAAACCGAAGTCCGCGACAGGAACGTTCCGAAAGCTCTTGGTCACTGGCTTGAGACGGCCCAGACATTTGACGGAATCGACGATAAAGTGACCATCGAGAACACCGACCAGCTCAACTTCTCCGGCGAGATCACGCTTTCGGCATGGGTCAAGATCGAGGAAACTGGCGGTTATCGCGGGATCTTGGAGCACGGTTATTACGGCGGGCGCGAGGTCTTCCTTCGTATCGCGAGCGGCAAATACCAGGTTGGGATCTATCAGTCGAAAACCAATTCGATGGCCGAGGCTGCCGTTGATCCTGCCGATATTGGGACGTGGGTACATCTTGTCGGCACATACGATGGTTCGAGCTGGAATCTGTACAAGAACGGTGAGTTGATCGCGTCCTCTCCGTCTACAGTCGGTGTACTCCCGGTGAATTGCGACTGGCTCATTGGCGGTTCACAAGCAACGAACCGCTGCTTCAAGGGCGAGATCCGCGACGCAGGAATTTGGAACGTCGCGATGACTCCCGACGAAGTGTCAACACACTACGCGCAGGGCTTCTCGCAGGCTGTCGTCAATACCGCAACCTACGACGCTCTCGGCAACGTCCTCACGCAGACGGACGCGATGGGAAACACAACGTCGTACACCTACGACACGATGGGCCGGGTCCTGACCGTGACGGATGCGCTAAATAACGTCACGTCCTACACTTACGACGCCCTTGGCCGCCTCCTCACGACGACCGACGCCCGCGGAACAGTCACGCGAAACACGTACGACGCAGTCGGAAATCTGCTCCAAACGAAGCAGTATGATTCAACAGAACTGCCGCCCCCGGTCGGCAAGTGGCTGGATATTGAACAGGATTTCGATGGTTCAAGTACGATCAATTTAGGAAATCCAGACAGTCTGAATTTCTCCGGCGAGATCGCCGTTTCCGCGTGGGTGAAGATTGACACAACGGGCGGTATCAAAACCATCCTTGGTCACGGACCTTCCGGCGGAAAAGAGGTCTACCTCCGTCTGAACGGTAATTCGTACCAGTTTGGAAGCTGGGACAGCGCAACCAATAACCACCTTGTCTCCGCGCCCATTCCCGCGGAAGACATCGGCGCGTGGGTCCACCTCGTCGGCACATACGACGGCGTGAACTGGAATCTCTACCGCAATGGTACGCTTCTTGCAAGCCGTGCGGACACGGTGGGCTGCGTACCGCTCACCACGAACTGGTACATCGGTTCCAGCAACGGAAATGCCCGTTTCTTCGACGGCGAGATCCGCGATCTCACCATCTGGAACACCTCCCTCACCGCCTCGCAGGCCGCTGCCGTTTACGCAGAAACCGCGCCTTCAGCAGACTATCCGACCGTGGTGACGTCCTACACATACGACGCCCTCAACCGCCTC
>JAFQFS010000057.1 GCA_017398585.1 Clostridia bacterium | reverse complement strand
CCGCTCGGCTTGGCTGTCGCCGTCCTCGCTTCTGTCAGTTCTGTCAGCTGACATACGATTTCAACTAACGCAAAGCACGAACGGCGGCAGCCAAGGAGTGCGGTGTTAGTCTTACCGTAGCTGAATTCTACAAGGGCGTACTAAATCGAGGTTACGGAAGTGCCGAGCGCTGAACAAAACGGAGTTTTGAGAAGTCGCTCTCCTATTCCTCATGATCTTTATGACTATATGGCTACGGATCGAACGATTTCAGCCGTACTCCAACCAATTTCCCCCGCCTAAAGAGGTTTGGAGAGGAGTCTGAGGAGAACCTTTCCTCTGAAAAGGTTCTCCTCAGGAAACTCCACCCCTGCACCCACAAACCTTTGTAACCACTTCATTACAGTAATAATAGCAAAACCACCGCCGATATGCAAGCCCTCCGGCGGATTTCTTTCTCTTGACAAGAAAAAAACTGCCTGCTATAATGAATACAAACAATATATATACTGAGAAAGGCATGGATAAACCTATGAAAAAAGCATTGCAGATGTTTACACTCCGTGATCACCTGGGCGAAAACGAGATTGTGGATACGCTTGCGAAGGTGCGTGCTATGGGGTACGACGGTGCGGAATGGTTCGGACTCATGGGACGGACGCCGGAAGAACTGGCGAAACTCACGACGGACGCGGGACTCGCTATGTTCTCGCTTCACATTTCCATCGCGGATCTTCTCGAACCCGACGAGGATTTTCTGAAGCGTACGGCATCGGTCGGCGTGAAGTATCTCCCGATCGGCTGGCTTCCCGATGAACGTCTTGCGGGCGGTGTACTGTTTGAGGATACCTGTGACCTCATCCGCCGGTATGCGGAACTGGCGGGAACGTACGGCCAGCGTGTCCTGTACCACAACCACGACTTCGACCTCGCGAAAATCGGTGATACCACCAGACTCGACCTTCTGTACAATACGCTTCCCGGCAATGTCCTCGGTGCGGAACCGGATACCTGCTGGCTCTACAGCGGCGGCGTTGATCCCGTGGATTATCTCAAAAAATATGCCGGACGTGCGCCGGTCATCCACCTCAAGGACTGCGTGAAGGAAGGCGGCCGGAGCGGATTCCGTCCCCTTGGTATGGGTGTGCTGGATTTCGCATCCATTCTTGCCGTGTGTGACAAAGCGGACTGGATCTGTGTCGAGCAGGATCTGCCGTCCGGCGATATGGATGATTTCGCCTGTGCCGAAACCAGTGCGAACTATCTGCTGACCTTCGAAAAATAAGCAGAAAATCCGATGTTCCCCTTGCCAATCCGCCGCATTTGCGCTATACTATATCCATATATTTAACTTCAATCCCGAAAAGGAGCAAGAATTATGCTGTATACCATCGAAAACGAAAAAATCCGTGTATCCGTAACCGATATGGGCGCGGAAATGACCTCTCTTATCCTCAAGGAAACCGGCACCGAATATCTCTGGCAGGCGGATCCCGAATACTGGACCGGTCATGCGTACAACCTCTTCCCGATCTGCGGACGTCTCTGGGAAGGCAAGTACACCTATCAGGGCAAGACCTACGAAATGAACCTCCACGGCTTCGCACGCAAGACCGCGTACGAACTCGCGGCTCAGACCGAAACCAGCCTCACCTTCCGTCTCACCGATTCCGACGTGACCTACGCACAGTATCCGTTCCGCTTTGTCCTTCTTCTGACCTATACCCTCGACGGAGCTTCCGTTGTCACAACCTTCCATATCGAAAACAAGGACGAAAAGGAACTCATCTACGCCATCGGCGGACATCCCGGCTTCAATGTTCCCCTCGCAGACGGCGAAACCTTTACCGATTACACCCTCACCTTCTCCGAACCCTGCGAACCGAAGGTTCTCTGCATGAGCGATACCTGCTTCTACCTCGGCGAAAACAAGCCGTTTGAAACCTGCGTGGACGGCAAGTTCGGTCTTGCACACTCCCTGTTCGACAACGACGCAATCTTCCTCACCGACGTTGCTCCGGAAGTTACTCTGACCTCCAATATCTCCGGACGTTTTGTTAAGGTGACCTATCCCGGTATGAAGTACATTGGCTTCTGGCACAAGCCTCAGACCGAAGCTCCGTACGTCTGCATCGAACCGTGGGCGAGCGTTCCCGCGGACGACGGCAAGGTCGACGACCTCGAAACCAAGCGCGACATGTACCGCCTCGCATCCGGCGGCGTGAACGAACAGTCCTTCACCATCACGATCGGCTGAATTTGCGTGAGTTCTCGGGGAGAAACTTTTTGAAAAAAGTTTCTCCCCAAACCCCACTACAAAAACTTTCCGGCAAATAGAGGAACAAAACACCGAGCGACTCCAACAAAAAATCTGCACAAACTTTGTCATTTTATCCAGTTTGAAGTTTTTTGAAAGGGGTTCGGGGAAAACTTTTTTTCAAAAAAGTTTTCCCCGATTTTTTTTGTAATATGAATATGATTGTTTTACGGAAGATCAGTCGTCGAACAGGAAACCCAGTCCGTTTTCAATGACGATGTCTTTCGCGAGGCTTGTGGTTTCCTCACTTTCACGGTACGGGACGATCCGGTAGGTCCGCTGTCCGGCACGGACTTCCGGGGTGATATGATGCAGAACCGGCAGTTCGATGAGTCTGGACGGCAGTTCATGCAGATGAGTGACATATACCGCGTCACAGCCTGTTTTTGCGAGATGTCGCATCAGGGTTTCCGACAGGAACAGCGCATCGTATGCGGAGGTGCTGGAAAATGTTTCGTCGAGCAGAAGAAGCGTGTCCCGACCGATTTCCGCAAGACTTTTCTGAAGCCGCTGGGATTCGTTGGCAAGACGGCTTTCCGTACTTCCTTTTGTGGGTTCGATAAAGTGGGTGACAATTTTTCTGTACGGCTTCATGCGGACCGTTCCTGCAGCACAGACAGGCAGACCGAGCTGGAAGGTAAGCTGTGCCATCCCGATTGCGGTGATATAAACGCTTTTACCGCCGCTGTTCGGACCGGTCAGAATGTAGATCTTTTCGTTCTCTGCGAAGTTCAGTGCGCTGGGAACGATGTTCTGAATCCTGCATTTGTCGGCAAGAAGCGGATTATACAGATTGTCCACGGCAGTTTCCGAAGCGATTTCAGGAAAAACATGACGGAACCCTTGCGCTTTCTGTTTCCGGATCATCGTTACGGCATCAATAAGGAAGCGAAAATCTTCCCGTACAGCGGCAAGCGCACGCATCGTACTCTGTGCGGACTGGAAAATCTGCCGCCGGAGCGATTTCAGGGCACTGCGGTACAGAAGATTCATGGCGTTGTAGAACTCTGTATTGAGGACAAGTCGGCTGCTCTGGAGCATGCTTTTTACTTCACGTATGCCGACAACGGTGAGACATTCGAAGTTTTCTCCCGGCTGTTCCTGACGCATGGCTTTGTCCAGACGGGTTCCGCAGACATAAGGACGATTATTGATTGAGACAATCCCGACTTCGGTGATATTAAGCTGGGCATCCAGATTGACACCGAGTGTGAGCGAACGGATGGAACGCAGATTGCCGTCCAGTTCGTACAGCCAGTTACAGAGATCGCGGTAATCATCGGATTCCTTCAGTTTGCGGATACAGCCAAAGAAGTCAAGCAGACGTTCGGAGGTCAGTTTTCCGGCAGTGGAATATGCGGCATCCATTGCGTCAACGGTGTCGGTGAACGCCAGCAGTTCCACGAGAGCATACAGGAGGTTTTCCGCAGAATCGGTTTCGTTCTGTCCGAGGCTGCGGAGAAGTTCCGCGAGATCGTCCATGTGTGTACAGGCTTCGGTAAATGCCTGACAAAACGCTTCATCGGATAGAAAATCGCGGAAAATCTGCTGTCTCGCGGCAATTTCTTCGGAAGATGACGTGAAATGGAACTCGCAGTCGGTCAGCGGATAATGCAGGGAATTCAGAAGTTCGCGGGAGACGACCGGCTGATTGTTCCGGAAAATATCATGGAAATGTACAGGAATCATGGACGGATTTTCCTTTCTATAACAGTATGCTGCCGATCCACCGCCAGAACAGGACATTGACGCCGATGCTGAGGAGAAACCACAGGACAAGCAGGATGTTCAGCTTTTTTGGTGAGATGTTCATGGAAGCACAGAATTTACAGTAGTTATTCCATTTGAGAAAGGAGAACAGGAACAGCGGCGGCGTGGCGATTGTCAGGACGGAATGACAGCAGAGGATACAGATGAAAAAGAGAATCATCGTACGGATTCCCCGTCTGACAATATAGTCCTTCGGCATGCACATGTAATAACGTGTGTCGGTGAAGGATGCATCGATCTCCGCCTGTGCCTCCTGCACGGATTCCTTCCATGCGCGTTTGCGGTTTTTGCTGTAGGTGATCGTATTGTCCAGCAGATGACCGTTTTTCATGCTTTCCGTGAGCGCACAGTACCCCTTCTCGGTATAAGTATCCGGCTTGCTGTAATCCATGAATTTCCTCCTCTCTCCGTGGAATAGCTGCTGTGATTATTGTACCACAGGATCCCTCACGAATCAACCGCGGGAAACTGCACTTCACGGGCGGAAAAATGCAGCTTACTGTTATTTAGTATAAAGGAAATCTCTGATTCTGTCAATCACGTAAAATGTGAGTGAAAATCAACCGGTATGTTTACTTTGCCGCGAGGGATTTGCCTTCCCATTCACGCGCTGCGGGAATTCCCATGATGTCCGCGATTGTCGGAGCGATGTCGAGGATGCTCACACCGTGGAGTTCCTCACCGGCGGCAAACGCGGGACCGTGGAAGATCATCGGGATTGTCATGTCTTCGGGCAGGTCGGAACCGTGTCCTCTGCCGTGACCGCCGTGGTCCGCCGTTACGATGACGGTGTATTCACCGGCCGTTTCCTCGACCACGCGCTTCACGTTGTCGATGGCATGGTGTATGTAATCGAGATAGGTGTCCGTCATCCAGCCGCTGTCGTGACCGCCCTTTTCGTCCGTTTCCACCATGTACAGGAAGACGAAATCCGGTTTTGCCAGTCGGATGTAGTCAAGCGCACGGCCGGTCAGGATGCTGTCTGTGTGGTCAAACGAATATGCCTGAATGAATTCCGCCGCGACGAGCGAGCCGACGCGCTGGATGTCACGCAGCGGTTCCCAGCCGTAGTACATCGCGCAGCGCTTGCCCATCCGGCTGAGCAGTTCGAACAGACCGGTCACCGGATGCACCGGCTTTACGTAGTCGTTCGACATGGTGCCGTGACGTTCCGGCGGAACGCTGTGGAACATTGACAGGTGGCAGGGAAGCGTGATGGACGGGAAGACCGTCCGCGCGTCGAACGTAAAGGACGATGTTTTGGTCAGTTCGTCAAGGTAGGGATTGCCGCAGGCTTTCAGCCCGTCCGGACGCATCCCGTCGATTGAGATCAGAATGACCTTGCTGTTTTCCATAAAAACCTCCGTTTTCCGGCGCTTACCGCACCTTGCGGCAGAGCGCCTTTTCGAGTTTCACGATTTCATCTTCGTTCCCGCGTACCGCGATCGGGTTCGGAAGGAACGCATCCATGCGGATCAGCATGTCCGCGGCTCCTTCGTTCAGTTCGAGATAGAGTACGTCTTCCGGATCGACTTCGTCCATGAGGTCGTAGAGATCGTCTTCGCTGTCGCTGTCAACAGCGGTGTAGTCCGCGTCGGGGTCAATGATGCCGTATGCGCGGGAAGTCGCGGCGTAATTGCCGTCTTCTGCCGCTTCCACAGCGGAAAAACGTCCGGTCGAAGCGGTGCGTGCAGCACCCGCGATGGCTTCGATGTGGGCGGGCGTCGTGCCGCAGCAGCCACCGAAAATACCAACGCCGAGACCGGTCAGATGTTCGACCGCCGCTGCCATGTCCGCGGGGGTCAGCGGGAAGTGCGTACCGTTTTCGTCGGTCACAGGCATGCCCGCGTTCGGCTTCGCGATCAGAGGGATGCCGTACCGCTTTGCGAACGGAGCCGCGGGAGCGAGAGCATTTGCGATCACATCCGGACCGATGCTGCAGTTGCAGCCGAAGCCCTGGATGTTGTAGGGGAGCATCGTCAGCAGAACCGCGTCGAGTGAGTCGCCGCTCATGGTGCGTCCGCTTTCGGTCACGGTCATCGAAACGAGCACGGGAATGTCTGCGGACAGATCACGCACCGCACGGACAGCCAGTCTCGCCTCTGCTGCGGAGATCATCGTCTCGATGAAGAAAAAGTCCACGCCGCAGTCAAGAAGAACCGCCGCCTGTTCGCGGTAGATTTCATACACCGTTTCCGGATCGGTGTCGCCGTACGGTTTCAGCAGAAGTCCGGTCGGAGACATGTCGCCGCCGACTTTACGGTCACCGGCGTTGTCCTTGGCGATTTTGAACAACGCACGGCAGACGGGTTCGGTTTCGTCCGCCGTGTAGCCGTGGCGGAGGAGTGTCGGACGGTTTGCACCGAAGGTTGGAGCAAGCACCGCGTCCGAGCCTGCTGCGATGTATTCGCTCTGCAGGGAAGTGAGGGTGTCGGGATGTTCGAGAATGAAGCGCTCCGTGCAGTCTTTCGTGCCCATGCCGCGCTTGGAAAGTTCCGTTCCGGTCGCGCCGTCGAGAACGAACGGGAAGTTGATATCAGTCATTTTTGTATCTCCTCAGAAATTTTTGTGTCTAAATAGTAGCATATCTCTGGCGGATTTTCAAGTATATCCGTATAAAAACACGGAAATACGTTTGCGTCCGAGCGGGATTTCCTTGATTCTGAAAAAAAGATGTGTTATAATGAAGTCAATCCAAAGACAAAGTGAAAGGCGGACTAATATGGCGGACATTACGGAATCGGTATCCAAAAACAAGCTGACGGACGAAAAAATCCGCGAACTGGCCTCCCTTGCGTTTCCGGACCGAACGGTGTCGGAGATCATCGGACTGAATGCCGGGATGTGCAACGCGCTGTACCGGCTGACCTTCACGGACGGTTTCCGGACAGTGCTCAAAGTATCCTCGCCGGGGATGCACGGCAAGGCGTCGAACGAACGCTGGCTGATGGAGTCGGAAACGGCGGCGATGCGTCTGATTGCCGAACGCGCACCGCTCGTGAAAGCGCCGAAGGTGCTGTTTTACGACGACAGCATGACGCACTGCAGCGGCAAGTATTTCTTTATGGAGTACGTTGACGGCGATCTCATGATGGAGCGCCGGAAGGACTTCACGGAAGACGAAGCGAAAAAACTGTACAGCGAAATGGGGCGGAGCGTCCGCCGGATTGCGGAAGTGAAGAACACCACCTTCGGCATCGTGAACAGCGGGATCACGTTCGACTGCCTGTACGGGCTGGTGAACCAGCTCATCGGGAATGTGGTCGGAGACCTCGAACGCGCCGGAGCAGACATGGGCGTGAGCAGTGCCGAACTTCTCGGACAGCTTCTTGCCGACAAGCCGTATTTCGATGAAGTCACGGAACCGTCGCTCGTGCATTTCGATATCTGGGAGAACAACATCATCGTCTGCGGGGACAAAATCGCCGGGATCCTCGACTGGGAACGCGCACTCTGGGGCGAACCGCTGATGGAAGACCGCTTCCGCTCTTACGGGATGAATCCGTATTTTCTGGAAGGATTCGGTCAGACCGAATTCACACGAAGCGAACAGCGCCGCCTGATCTGGTACAACATCTGGATCAACCTCGCATTCATGGGCGAACATTATACCCGCATGTACGGGGACGAAGACAGCTACCGCCGCACCCGTGACCGGATGCTGACCCACTGGAACCGGCTGTTTACAGCGGAATAAACCGACATCCGATCCGGAAGGAGATCATCTATGACCATACAGGCACACAATCCTCTGACAAAACTCGACTACCCGGACGTTGACGTGATCCGGGTGGACGACACCTACTACATGGTCAGCACGACCATGTACTTCATGCCGGGATGCGAGATCCTGCGTTCGTACGACCTCGCGAACTGGGAACACGCCGCATATGTTTACGACATGCTCGACGGCACGGAGCGTCAGCGTCTCTGCGGAGAACAGAACATCTACGGATGCGGCATGTGGGCGGCAAGCCTGCGGTACCATAAAGGGACATTCTACGTCTGCTTTGTGGCAAACGACACCCACAAAACCTACCTGTTCACCTCGGAATCCGTCGAAGGTCCGTGGAAAAAGCAGTACATCGAAGGGTTCTATCACGACTGTTCGCTGTTTTTCGACGACGATGACCGCGTGTACATTGTTTACGGCGGACGTCAGATCCGGATCACCGAGCTGAAGCCCGACCTCAGCGGACCGCTGGAAGGCGGTCTCAACCGCATCGCGGTGGTCGATCCGTGGAAGCACAATCTCGGCTACGAAGGCTCGCATTTTTATAAAATAAACGGAAAATACTACCTGTTCCTCATTCATTCCCTCGAGGACCGCTGGATGCGTACGGAAGCATGCTATGCCGCGGATTCCCTCGACGGCGAATTCACCGGCGGGGATGTTCTGGAAGACGACATGGGCTACTGCGGACAGGGTGTGGCGCAGGGCGGCATCGTCGATACGCCGGACGGAACGTGGTATGCGATCCTGTTCCAGGATTCCGGCGCGGTCGGACGGATTCCCGTTCTCGTTCCGGTCACGTGGAAGGACAATTATCCGGTGTTCGGTGCTGACGGAAAAGTTCCGCACCGCATTCCGGTGGAATCCACACGTCCCGGACACACGTACGAGCCGCTCGTCGGAAGCGACGATTTCCGGACTGCTTCGGAAGACCGCCGGCTGTATGGCAGTTTCGGCTTCCGGAGCGCATGGCAGTTTAACCACGAACCGGAACTCACTCTGGTTCATCATGACCGGGAAGCCGGTACGGTCCGGATCACAACGGACAAGCTCTGCGGCGACGTGACGCAGGCGAGAAACACCCTCACCCAGCGTATGATCTATCCCGGCTGTACGGGCGAAGTGACGGTGGACGTCTGCCGCCTGAACGAAGGGGATTTCGCGGGACTCTCTGCTCTTCAGAGCGCGTTCGGGCTGATCGCGGTCACAAAGAGGGACGGCGGAACGTACCTCGTGATGCAGCATGCGGAGTTCGACCGGGCAAATGTCCGTACGGTCACGGAAGAGGAAGCCGTACCGGTGACGGGAGACACATTCCGTCTCCGCGTGACGGCGGAATTCACCGAAATGAAGGACGAAGTCCGCTTCGCTTACCTCGACGGAACGGAATGGAAACCGCTCGGACCGGTTCATAAGATGAAGTACCGTCTCGACCACTTCACCGGATACCGTTTTGCGCTGTTTGTATACTCTACCGCCGAGACCGGCGGAAGTGCGGCATTCAGCGATTTTATCTATACAAAACAAGAAGAAAAGGAGCAGACAGTATGACCAGAACGACAGGCAAGGATTATTTCGCTCACGCGAGAGTGGGGCTGTTCACTCACTACACTTACCCGACCTACGCGGAAGGCAAGGGCAACAATTACGGCGGCACGGTGTATTCCGGGGACGATCTCCGTACGGCATCCTCGGTCGAAGAAGCGGCGGCTCTCTTTGACGGGGACAAATTCGCCGAAGCGGCGCACGATCTCGGCGCGGAATATGTTGTCTTCACGGCGGCACACGCCGGATTCAACCTCCTGTTCCCGTCGGAAACCATGAAGGCGACCGGATGCACGCACAAATGCGCGGAGAAATCCGACGTCATCCGCAAGCTGCTCGATGGACTCGGCAAGTACGGCATCCCACTGGTGCTGTATCTTCCGCCGAACGACGAACACGACATTGTGGACGAAGACCTCAGAAAAATGGGCTGGTACCAGAACAAGGATGCGCGTATGGACTTCCTCAAGCGGCTGATCCGCGAGATCTACGACCGCTACGGAAACGGCATTGCCGGATTCTGGTTTGACCAGTGCGGCCCGGAACGCAGCGTCTGCGACTGTGTCCGCGAATGCAATCCCGACGCCGTTGTCTTCATCAACACCGGCATCACAGCAAACACGAATCTCCATCCCAACTCCGACTTCATCGTATCGGAATACTACGGCTCCATCGAAGGCTGTGACAGCGACACCCTGCCGGTGCATTATTCGCAGGTGAACCGCCAGATCGGCAACTGGTACGCCGTCGGCGGAAAGGCACCGACCGATGCGCGCAACCTGTACCGTTATACCGTCCGTACCATCGCGGTGGAAGGGCAGTACAACTGCGGCATTGCATGGTCGTGCGGTCCGTACCTCAACCAGACCTGGGAGGAAGGCGTACGCGAACTTCTGACCGCGCTCGGCGATCAGATCCGCGCACATGAAGGTATCTACGGTACGGTTCCCGGACGTTCGTACGTCGAAGCGCCGAACGCGCTTCTTGAAAAGGACATGTGGGGCGTCTCCACGGAAACACCGGACGGCAGCATCGTATATCTGCACGTCCTGAACCGTCCCGCGGACGGCGTTCTCTGTCTGTCCGAAGCGGCGGACGGCAAGCGGTTCCGCGAAGCATGGTTCGGTGACGAAAAGCTGACGCTGGAAAAGACGGAAACGGGCTATACCGTCGCAATGCCCGAAGCGGACGACGGCATTGATACGGTCATCCGGCTGACGGTGTGACCGGCACGGTCAGCGGAAGACCGCATGGCGGCATATTATGCAGAATAAAACAAAAGCTGCGGCATTCGTCGGAATGCCGCAGCTTTTTGATGTTACAGGGGATTTTCCTGTGAATAGTAAAGTTTGTTCCAGTTGACGAACGCGTCTTCCTTATAACAGAAGTCCCGCTGTCCCGAACCGGTCAGGGTAAGCGATTTCTTTCCGTCGTTCACGGGATCGGAATACTTATCGAACCAGTTCTCGAGTGCCGCAGTCAGTTCGGCGGTCACATCTGCGAGTGCCGGATCACCGATGCGGTTGGTGGTTTCGTACGGGTCTTCGAGCATGTCGTACAGCTCGTTGTCGTTGTTCCGGTAACGGCGCACCAGCTTGTACCGGTCGTTCCGGATCATGCGGACAAAGCCGTATTCGTCATGGATTTCGATGATGCGGTGTTCGTCCGTGTCCGCACAGCCGCCTGCCAGATACGGATACAGGCTCGTGCCGGGCTGCCTGTCGTTCAGCTTGTAATCCGCGCCCGCCATGTCGAGAATGGTGGGGAACAGGTCGCAGTGCGTCGCACTCTTCTGTGCGACGGTGCCGCCGTTTTTGATGAACGGTGCCCGGATGATGAACGGTACTTTGACCGACGAATCGTACATGTTCGGCGGATAGGTGCCGTTGCCCTTGCCCCAGACACCGTGATGCCCCATGTTCATGCCGTTGTCGGCGGTGAAGATGACGATCGTATGGTCCGCAAGACCGTCGCGTTCGAGCTTGTCGAGCAGACGTCCGATGTTCGCGTCCATCGCCGAGATCGCCGCGTAGTAGCCAGTCAGGTTTTCGCGGCGGCGTTCGGGTGTGTCGCCGAGCGGAGCACTGGTCACCTGATTCCGGTGGATCGGTTCATCCGGCGTCGCGGTGAACGCGCAGTCTTCGTACAGATCAAGGTATTCCTTCGGATGATTCTCCGGTGTCCACGGCGAATGCGGTGCCGTGTAGTGGACCTGCAGACAGAACGGTGCGTCTTCTTTTTCGAGTTCATCGAGATAATCGAGAGCGCGGTCGGTGATGACGTCGGTCACATAGTCATGACAGTAGGTGAAGGTTCCGTTCTCGTAAATGTCCGGCGCATAATAAGCACATCCGCCGCCCGAAATCGTGAACCATTTCATGAAGCCTTCCTTCGCCTGTTCCTGATTGCCGAGATGCCACTTTCCGCTGAGCGCACAGCGGTAGCCGTTTTTCGCCAGTTCGGCGATGTAGGACGGATGTCCCGCCAGATACTCGATTCCGATGTCGTGGGACTGGAAATGCGGGTGATCCTTCATGTAGGGGTGTGCATCGGCGTTGACGTTCCCGCGGCAGAGCCAGTCCTGTATCCCATGGCACGACGGCATCTCACCGGTCAGGATCGACGCACGTGCCGGAGAACAGACCGGTGACGCGCAGTAGAAATTTTCAAACCGGACGCCTTCCGATGCCAGACGGTCGAGATTCGGGGTGAAAATGTCCGTGTTTCCGGCACAGCGCATCGCCCATGCGCCCTGGTCGTCGCTCAGAATAAACAGAATATTCGGTCTCATTGCGTTTCCTCCTCATTATTTGTTCTCTTCGCCGCGGTGCTTCGCGCATCCGCCGCAGCCGCAGGTTTCCTCCTTGCCGTCGCAGAGACGGTATTCTCCGCCGTAGATCCGCAGTCCCGCACCGTGCACCAGTACCGTCGCGAGTTTTTTTCGTGCACGGCTGTAGATCTGCTGGACGGTCGTGCGCGCGACCTGCATGTAAACGGCACATTCTTCCTGCGAAAACCCTTCCATGTCGATCAGGCGTATCGCTTCGTATTCGTCGATGGTCAGAACGACGATCTCCTCTGTCCACTCCCCGGACGGAAAATATTCGTGCCGCTTCGGGATCTGACAGACTTTTTTATATTTCTGCGGTCGTGACATATTACGCTCCTTTTTCCACAAATAAATGGCATATGCCGTTTATTTGATATTGTATGACATAAAATGGCATATGTCAATAATATGTGGGAAATTCGATTATTCGCCGTATGCCATTGCTCGCAGACGGACGGCGGCATTCCAGGCGTTTTTCAGGAAATCCTGCGGCACCATCTCACCGTACCGCGAAGGGTTCCCGACTTCGAGCATCAGCGAACCGGTGTAGCCGGAGTTGTGCAGGGTTTCGGCGACGTAGTCAAAATCACACGCGCCGTCAAACGGGAGAAAATGCGAGTCTTCGTTGAAGACGGCGGTGTTGTCGTGGATGTGCGTGCAGATCAGACGGTTACCGAACAGGGGCATGTAGTGCCGGCCGGGCGTGAAGCAGAATTCGTGTCCGCAGTCCCAGCAGAACCCGACCATGTCGGTCGTGAATGTCTCAAATGCCCACGCTATGTTCGCGAGCTTCCGCTGATTTTCAAATGCGATTTTAATATTCTTTCCGACGGCGTAGTCCACGAGACGTGCAAACCGTTCCCGTCCGGCGTCGGTGATCGACGGCGGACGCTGACCGGCGGACAGATGCACAACGGCGATCGGCGCACCCGCGATCACGCAGTGGTCGATGCAGCGGCAGAGTTCGTCCAGCATGCCGTTGTCGTTTTCCAGCCAGATGTCGTTGATGTGTCCGAACGGCGCATGAAGCGTTTCATATTCAATGCCGTATTTCGCGCAGGAATCCGCGATGGAAGCCTGCCGTTCGGGCGTTGTCACGCCGCTGAAAATGGCGCTGAAACCGAGCGCGGCGATTTCGCGGAGATAGTCGTCGTCCGTCAGCCCTTTGATGGCATGCAGATTGATGCCGAGTTTTCTCATGTTCCGATGACCTGCCTTTCCGATGGATTCCGAATTTTTGTTCCGCTGCCATTATATCACTCCGCGCACGGCTTTGTCAAGGCTGGATTCCCGCTTGCGTGAGAACGAAAAATAACATATTCCGGTGCGAAAATGCAGAAAAATTTACATTTCTTTCTATTTTTTAGCCCACTTAACATATTGAAAATTCTTGTTTTTTCGCTTTACGCATGTTAGAATATTGATAATCAAAGGAAAATCATAGGTTAAAGGAAACGTATATGGACATAAAATCTCTCTTTGCATCCTTCCGGCGGCGGCTTCTTCTGGAATCGCTTGTCCGGACGTCTGTAATTTCACTGACCGCCGGTGCTGCTGCCGTGTTTTTCGTCTCCTTTGCAGGGCACATCGCCCGGACAGCACCGCATACCGGACTGCTGTGGGGTGTGTCCGGCGGCGTGTTTGCCGTGACATTCGCACTGGTCTTTTTTATCGGAATGCGCCCGACGGAGAAGAAGGTCGCGCAGCGGATCGACCGCATCGGTCTGCAGGAACGCATCGGTACCATGCTCGAATATCGTGCGGATCCCACGGAAATTGCACGGATCCAGCGGACAGATGCCGTTCATCACCTCGGACGTGTTCTGCCGGAACAGATGCCCTGGAATTTCCGAAGAAAGGAGTTTGTGCTGTGTCTCGTCAGCCTGTGTCTCGCTGTCCTGATGCTGCTTCTGCCGTACGATTTCCGGCTGTTCGGCGTGACAGTCCGTGCGGATGCGGGAGAACAGGCGCAGATTGTCCGCGAACTGATCGAGGAACTGCGCGAGAATCTCAGACAGTCGGAACTCGAAAAAGCGGAACGGGAAGCACTCGAGGAACTCATCCGGGAATTGGAAGAGGAACTGCGCGAGGAAGCGGCGAGCCGTCTCGAACAGGCGGCGGAAATGCAGGAAGCCGCCCAGGATCTGCAGGAAATGCTGGAGGAAGGCATCACCCGCGATGAAATCGGGGAAGCCCTGCGGCAGTATGATCTGACCGAGAAACTCGGGGAAGCGATCCGTGACGGCGACAGCGAAGCAGTCTCCGAAGCCCTTGACGAACTGGAAAATGCGCTGAACGAAGATCCGTCGAAGACCGGCGAACTGGCGGACACCCTTCGCCGTGCGCTCGGAGAAGCCGGAACGGATGCGGAGGATCCGCTTCATGCAGCACTTGAGGAGTTTGCTTCCGACCTTGAAAAGATCGAAGAACAGGAACTGGAAGGTGACGCGTTCTCCGGCGAACTCAGTGAGGCGTTTGACGAAGCGGAGGAAGCGATTCAGTCCGCGCTTGAACGTCAGGCGGCACTAGAGGAGGAAATCGGCCGGATGCAGGAAGCACTCGAGCGTTCCAAGGACGAAATGCTGGACAACGAGCCGGGAGAAAAGCCCGGTGAAGGGGAAGGTGAAGGTGAGATGCCCGGAGAAATGCCCGGTGAGATGCCGGGAGACGGTATGCCCGGCGGAGAACCGCCGCAGGACGGCATGCAGCAGGGCGACGGCACCGGTTCCGGCGAAGCGGGCGGCGATGATCTTTACGAACGCATGACCGAGCCGATCTACGACCCCTATTCCGGCAGTGTTGCCTACGGGGAAGTGTTCGCGTCCTATTACGCGGAGTACCTCGACGCTCTCGAATCCGGCGACGTACCGCAGGAACTGCAGGAAATCATGGATTCCTATTTTGACGCACTGAACGAAGGTTAACGAAGGAGTACATAATGGTAAACGAAAACGACATTCTCTTTTTCTCGGAAAAAATCAACCGCATCCTCGGCGAGATCAGCCGGGACATGATCGGTCAGCGCGACGTGGTGGAAGGTGTTGTCATCGCCGTCATTGCGGGCGGAAACGTTCTGCTCGAAGGCGTACCGGGTGTCGGCAAAACCCGTCTGGTGCGCTCGATGGGACAGGCACTTGCGCTTCCGTTCTCACGCATCCAGTTCACCCCTGACCTGATGCCTGCCGACGTCACCGGCACGAACGTCATTGAAAAGGACGAAAACGGACAGAACCGTCTTGTTTTCCGTCCCGGGCCGGTCTTCACAAACCTCCTTCTCGCGGACGAAATCAACCGTGCAACACCGAAAACGCAGTCCGCACTTCTCGAAGCGATGCAGGAACACACTGTCACCGCCGACGGACAGACCTACCGCCTTTCGGAGCCGTTTTTCGTCCTTGCGACGCAGAATCCCATCGAACAGGACGGTACCTATCCGCTGCCCGAAGCGCAGACCGACCGTTTCCTGTTCAAGCTGATCGTCGGTTTCCCGACGACAGAGGAGCTTGCCGCGATCGTTCAGATGACGCAGGCGACCATGGCGGAGACCGCACAGCCGGTCATCGGCGGAGATGAACTCCTTGCGATGCGTGCCATCGCAAAAGAGATCCCGGTCATGGACGACGTGCTGATGTATGCAATGCAGCTTGTTTCGGCGACGCATCCGGAACTTCCGTCGGCATCGGAATACGCGAAAAAGTACATCCGGTTCGGGGCAAGCCCCCGTGCCGGTCAGGCTCTCATTACCGCCGGTAAAGTCCGCGCACTGATGGCGGGACGCTTCAACGTCTCCTTTGACGATATCAATACGCTTGCGTATCCCGTTCTGCGGCACCGCGTCAAGCCGAGCTTCGCTGCCGTGACGGAGGGAATTTCCGTGGAGGACATCATCACCCATCTTCTCGAAGAAGCGGGCGGCAGGAAGCAGAATCCCATCCAGACCGTGACCGATCTTCTCAAAAAGAAGAAGTAAACCGGAGCGGATGTGCCTATGAGAAACGTGATCGACGGGGCTTTCATTGCCATGCTGGAAGCCCGTGATTTACAGATAAAACATCCGATGAACGGTTTGTTCGGCGGTGCGCGCAGGGTAAAAGCTTACGGAAGTTCCGCAGAATTCGCCGATTACCGCGAATACCACGCGGGTGACGACCTGCGCCGGATTGACTGGAACCTGTACGCCCGGTTCGAAAAGCTGTTCCTGAAGCGATTCACGGACGAACGTCAGCTCCACCATCGCATCTACATCGATGCATCGGCTTCGATGGACTGGGGTGAGCCGAACAAAGCGGACACCGCACTGAAGCTTGCGGCGGCGCTCGGATACCTCGCAGTTCAGGCGATGGATCGCGTGACCTTTTACGCCATCCACGATTCCGCAGCCGAGGACATCTCCCGCACCGTTGTCGGACGGGAAGCGTTCTACAGTGCCGCAAAACAGCTCAATGCGGTGAAGTTTTACGGCGACAGTGACTTCGGACGTGCCGTCGGTTCGCAGGAAAACCCGGGACGGGGTGACGGGATCTCGGTGATCCTCTCCGATTTTTTCACCGACAGCGACTGGAAGGGAGCCGTTGACTATCTCCGCTACCATAACCGCGACGTTCATCTGATCCAGGTTCTTTCCCGCGACGAAATCGCGCCCGGCTATTCCGGAAAGGTGCGGATGCTCGACGCGGAAGCCCCCGACGAAGAGGATGACCGCACGTACCGAACCGAGATCACGCGCTCGTCCATGAAGGCGTACGAAGAAGCGTTCCGCTGGCACCGGAACGAACTGCGGATGTTCTGCACCTCCCGCGGTGCGGGATTTTTCACGGTCTGCAGCGACGAACGCGTCGAAAAGATGCTCTTTGAGCAGGCGGCGAAAGGCGGGATGATCACATGAAATTTCTGAATCCTGCCGGACTGTGGCTCCTGCTCGGTGTCCCGGTCCTGATAATCATTTACCTCATCAAATCGCGGCATACGGATCTGCCGGTTTCCAGCACCTACCTCTGGCGGCTCAGCGAACGGTTCCGCAAAAAGCGTCTGCCGGTGCAGCGGTTCCGGAACATTCTGCTGTTCCTGCTGCAGCTTCTGATGATTGTCGCCGTATCCCTGCTGGCCGCAAAACCTGCGGTCGTGAACGGGGAACGGTACGATTACATCGTCCTGCTCGACGCGTCGGCAAGCATGAACACCCGCGACGACGCCGGAATTTCCCGTTTCCGTTATGCGGTGAAGCAGACAGAGGAACTGGCGGAATACGTCCGCAAAGGGCACACGCTCAGCGTGATTCTCGCGTCCGATACACCGTCCCTGCTGATTGAACATTCGGATTCGCTCAGCGAGATCAAGCATATGCTGAACGCGGCGTCCTGTTCTTTCGGCGTCTGTGATACGGCAACGGCGATGGAACTGGCCGGACAGACGGTCAGCCGCTGTGAGAATCCGCGCGTGATCTTCTATACCGACCGGGATTACGCCGGAACAGAGGGACTTACGGTCGTCAATATGAACAAAAACGAATGGAACGTGTCCGTTGACGGTCTTGCCGCTTCGGCGGAGAAGGAACGGCCCGTCTTTACCGGACGTCTGACCAGCCACAACCTCGATGCGGATGTTGCGGTCGGTCTCCGGATCGACGGAAAAACCGTCGATGCACGGACGGTTACGCTGACTGCCGGTATTCCGGCGGAGGTTTCGTTTGATGCGGAAAACCTCATCCACTACGACACTGCCGAAGTCTTTATTGAAGAAAACGACGGTCTCGCCGAAGACAATTCCTACGCCCTGTGCCGGCGGAATACGGGCATCCACCGTGTCCTGCTCGTCAGTGCGTCGCCGCTGTATCTCGAAAGTGCGCTGAACGCTCTCGGAAACTGTGAAGTGACGGTGGTGCCGACGACGATCAGCACGGAACTCTCCGGCTATGACCTGACCATCTGCGACAACACTCTCATTGATCGCTATCCGGACAGCGGATCCGTCCTTCTGTTCGGTCTGCATGCTCTTCCGCCCGGGCTGACGTTCGGCGAGATCGTCGCGGAGGAAACTCCGCTCACCATCGTCCGCGGACACGACAGCGATTTTTACGACGGACTGTCCCTCGGTGACACGGTTGTCAGCGCGTATGCCGGACTGATCGGCGACGCGTCGTGGGAACCTCTTCTCACCTGTGGAGACACACCCGTCCTCATGACGAAGGAATTCGCGGGCGGTCTGCGGTTTTCCGCGGCGTCTTTCGACCTGCACGATTCCAATCTGCCGATGCAGTCCGGTTTTGTTACACTGATCCGCAACCTGGTTGACCTCTCCGTCCCTGCGATCCTGCGCGACACGGACTGGTCCGTCGGTGAAACTGTGACGCTGACCGTCCTTCCGGAAGCCCTGCAGCTGTATGCGGAACTGCCGGACGGTACCGTACGGCAGTTTGACACCGATGCGTTGTCCTGTACCCTGCCTGTGAACGGTCCCGGCATCCACACCGCCGTCATGACCACTGCGGACGGCGGGGAATACGTTGACTTCTTCGTTCATCTTCCGGCAGAGGAGTCCTCCCCCGCGGCAGCTGCGGATGATATGCTGAGCCTGTCGGTCGATCTTCCCGAGGGAGCGTCGGACGAACTGCTTTCCGAAATTGCCGTATGGGTCGCGGCGGTGTTTCTGATTCTCTTACTCATCGAATGGGGGTGCTGGTACCGTGATACATATTGAACTTTCCTTTGAGCGCCCCTGGTTCCTTCTTCTCCTGATCCCTGCGCTGGCGGTGATTTTTGTTCCGTTCCTCCGTCTTCCGACGAACCGCCGGAAAACATGGAAGAAAATCCTTCCCGTGATCCTGCATACCGTGCTTGTGCTCCTGCTGGTTCTGATCATTTCCGGACTGACATTCGTGCGGAACATCGATGAACAGGCGGTCATGCTTCTGATTGACGTTTCGGACAGCACGGAACCGGTGCGGGAAACGCTTCTCGCCCGCGCACAGGAAATTGCCCTTCTGATCGACCGGAAAACACCGGTCGGCGTGATCGCGTTCGGGGAAAATACCGTCTACACGGTGAAGCTCGGTTCGGACGACCGGACCATTGAGCTGACCGAAACGGAATCCGGTGCGACGGACATCGAAGCCGCGCTGGAATATGCCGCGATGATGCTTCCGTCCGACCGCGCGAAACGGATCATCCTTCTTTCCGACGGCATTGAAACCGCCGGACGGGCGGAGGATGCGGCATATTATCTGGCGACACGCGGTGTCCGCATTGATTCGATGTACTTTAACGCCTCTGCATATCTTCCGGCGGAAGTGCAGATCAGCAGCTTCACGATCCCCGAAAGTGCCTACATCGGCGATGAGGTCGCCGTTCATGCCGTCATCAGCAGCAGCCATGCCGCGACCGCCGGACTGATGCTGTACGACAACGATTCCGTTGCCGCGGCGCAGGAGATCACCCTTCTGCCGGGCAGCAACGTCTTTGAACTGACGGCGGTTCCGGAAACGGCGGGGGCACATGCTTACCGGCTCGAACTCCGGACGCTCGACGGGGACGACACCCTGTCTGTCAACAACCGGAGTTATGCATATCTCCATGCGTCGGGCGGCACATCTGTGCTGATTATCGCGGACACCATCCCGCACGCGGAAACACTGGAAGCCGTGCTCGAAACGGACAACACCGTCACGACGGTCACGGCGCGGAATGCCCCGCGTACCATCGCCGAACTGTGCGGCTACGACGAAGTCATTCTGATGAATGTCAACTCTGCCGACCTTCCAGCCGGCTATGACGCATTGCTTGACGCTTATGTCAGCGTCTACGGACGGAGCCTTCTCGCCGCCGGCGGAACGGATACGTTCATGTACGGCGGTATGACGGAAACCGGTTTTGAGGAAATGCTCCCTGTCACCTTCGAACTGAGTGCCGAATCCAGCCGGCAGTCAACGGCATTGATGCTTGTTCTTGACTGCTCGGGCAGTATGAGCCAGAATACACAGTATCTGAACGTCGCGAAGCAGGGCGCCATCCAGACCGTGCAGGCGATGAATTCGTCTGATTTTGTTGGGGTCGTTTCCTTCAACCGTACGGCGACCCTGCAGTCCGGTCTGATCGAAGCGAATGAGGTCAACAAAACCTCCCTTGTCCGGACGATTTCCGCGCTGTCCACTTCGCGCGGTACCTACTATACCGAAGCACTTGAGATGGCGCACGCCGAACTTCTGAATTCCGATTCGGAGATCCGCCATGTCATCTTCCTTTCCGACGGCAACCCGAGCGACTATGGTTACGAAGACGCGGTCGATGCCATGATTGCGGACGGCATCACCGTTTCGACGATCGGTCTCGGGTATTCTTCGTGGATCCTCTCCGACCTCGCGGAAAGCGGCGGCGGACGGTATTATTACGTCGAACATGCCGGCGATCTGCCGGATATCATGCTCAGCGAGACCGAGCAGATCACGGTCAGTTCCCTCATCACGGGCGAATTTGTTCCCGTGATTGCAAAAAAGAGCAGCCTGACGGACGGAATATCGGATACGTCCCCTCTCCCGCTTCTGTACGGCTATCTCGGAACGACGGTCAAGGAGGACGCCGACGCGTATCTGGTAACGGAGGAGGGACACCCGCTCTATGCGGTCCGGTCGTACGGTGAAGGGAAGACGGCCTGTTTCCTGAGTGACTTTGCCGGCAGCTGGTCTGCCGACTGGTTTGCGGAGGACAACGCGCGTCAGGTCATGGCCCGTATGGTCTCCACGACCGTTTCCGATACGCCGCACACCTCTTCCATCCTTACCGAAGCTGCCGTGCGCGGTATGAAGGCGGAGATCACTGTACGGACGTCCGCTTCCGTCTACGACACCGGAGACAGCGGGACACTTGTCCTGACGGTCACCACGGACGAAGGAAGCCGTTCCCATCCGCTGACGAAAAACGCCGACGGTTCGTATACTGCGGTTGTTCCTGCGGAGGAATCCGGTATTTATGAAATGATGATTGTCGAAACTGATGCTTCCGGACGGATGACAGACTATCTGCAGACCGCGTTTGCTGTGCCGTATCCCGGGGAGTACGATACGTTCGCGGAAGGCGGACGGGACTTCCTGCAGAGTCTGTGCAGTCCCTCGGACGGGATTCTGTCCGGGAATCCGGAAGAGCTGGCGTCGGCACAGGTCGAACCGATCGGAATCGTGTACGATCCGCTGATCCCGCTTGCGGTGACTGCTTCCGTCCTGCTTCTCGCAGACATCGCGATCCGCAAACTCCGCTGGAAGGATGTCGTGAACGCGCTGATCCGGATCGGTCTGATCCGTACATAAATCAAAGAAAACGTCCGGCCCCGGAAACGGGGACGGATGTTTTGTCGTTGTGCGGTGTTATACTCCGAAGATTTCTTTTCGGATGCGGAGTGCGGCGAGCGGGATTCTCGTCGTGATATTGGCGGTCACGCCGGTCTGCATCAGGTGGTAAAGGTTTTCCTCGGTGTTGACCGTCCAGATGGAGAGGGTATGACCGGTTTCCTGCATCGTGCGGATCACGCGGTCGTTGACCATGTTCTGGTCGAGATTGATGATCTGATAGCCTCCGTTCAGTTCACGGTAGGTTCTGCAGGCGTTTTCTAGGTCTTCCGGTTCGTGGTCGGAGCGCCAGAGGCTCAGCCACCAGTCGGCGGACGATGCGTTCAGCACGGGAAGTTCGTCCGGGGCGACAGAACCGGTGAAAAGGATACGGGATTCCATGCCGTATTGTTTTGCAAGCTCGATGACGGGTGTGGTCAGACCGAATGATTTGACGTCGCAGTTGATGCAGATGCCCGGATGAGCGGCAGCCATTCCGAAGCATTCCGCAAGGGTCGGAACGTCGGAGTAATCGTCGCGGCGGTCGTGGGTCAGGTAGAGGGTGCCGTCGAATTCGTTGATGTCGATCTCAAACATTTCCGCGCCGGATGCGATGGCGGTACGGATGTGTTCGATGCTGTTGTCCGGTGTCTTTTCGCAGCCGGAATGCGCGGTGATGACGGGATAAAACGGAACGTCATTGCGGCGCGCGTAGAGCAGTTCGGTGATGGGTTTCATAAACGGATCGTCCTTTCGCGTATGAATTTGCCGTCAGTATAGCAGTTTTAACGGAAAATTGCAAGTGAAATGCGGAAAACTTTCGACGGAACCCGGACATTCCGGTAAAATTAATCCACAGTGCCAGTAGAAAGGCTCCCTCCGGGAGGGAGCTGTCACGAAGTGACTGAGGGAGAACGCGGCACGAACGATTTGGTTCGCTGCCGAAGGCATGCGGCTGTAAGTTTTGCTTTGATTACAAAATATAGCGACTCAAATCCATCATGCCGCGGTCTCCTTCCGACGGCTTCGCCGCCACCTTCCTCTGAAGACCGGAACGGTCTTCCAAGGAAGGCAAATACATCAAATTTTTTCATCAGTGGATAGATTTCAACTGGCACTACAGGTAAAAGTATGGTATAATATGCCCGAACGAATCACGCGCATTGACGGAAAGGAGATGCTTTCCAATGAACAGACACATTCTGCGGCGGATTGTCCTGCCGGTTCTGTTGTCCGTACTCACGCTCCCGTCCTGCGGGAACAGAGACTCCGAACTGCCGGACATACCGCATGTACAGAACGAAATCATGAAAGGAGAACAAACGGAAATGCAGACGATTGACATCCATCGCACCCATACGATTGATTTTGCGGAAGGGACGTACGCAGAAGCCTTCAACCGCTTTACCATGACCTATACCTCTGATGAACCTCTCCGGTGCAGCATTGCATATACCGAAGAAGGAGAGGCGCGCTCGGACGAATTTTTCCTTGAAGCAGGGAAAAATGTCACGTTTTCCTGCCTGACGGAGAATTATCTTTCGGGACAGAAGGGGATCGACCTTACCTCCCTTACCATCAATACCTGCCGCGGAACCGACACGAGATTTGTTCTCTGTGAACTGACGACGGAAGATTATCCCGTCTACAGCAAGGACACTTACTATCTCGAAAACGACCGCTTCAGAGTCGGCATCCGTTTGATGTGGGGCGGCGGCATCTGCTATATTTCCGATGAACGGAATCCCGTATCCGGCCTGAAGAACCTTGTCAATCAGGCGGACACCGGACGGCTGATCCAGCAGTCCTACTACGGCACCGGACCGAACGCGGAATATACCCCGGGAACGTTCAATAATTCCGACTGGCGGTACAATCCCGTACAGGGCGGTGACAAATACCAGAACCACAGCCGTATCATCGACATTGTAGTGGACGAAACGTCTGTTTATATCAAATCCCAGCCGCAGGACTGGTCGCTCGACGGACGGATCACCCCGAGCTATATGGAGAACACCTACACCGTGGCGGCGGATCACATCCGCGTGGACAACCGGTTTGTCGATTTCTCCGGCTGGACGCACCCGTCCGCTCATCAGGAACTCCCCGCATTCTATACGGTATCTTATCTCGACCGCTTTACCTGGTACGACGGCACGGAGCCGTGGACGGGAGACAGCCTCTCCTTCCGGGACGACCTCAACTTCTGGGGCGATCCGCAGTATGCCGCCGACTGCCGTTTCCCCCTCCGGGAAAGCAACACGGAATCGTGGTGCGCGTGGACCAATCCGTCAGATGATTACGGCATCGGTCTGTACGTTCCGAATACGGACGGCTATTTTGCCGGAAAACATGCCTACAACGCATCGAAGGATCCGATGAGCGGTGCGTGCAATTATGTTGCGCCGATCAATCAGATCCGTATGGTGTCTTTTCAGCCGATCGAGTACAGCTATCTGATGACCACCGGTTCCGTGGACGAAATCCGTGCGGTCTTTGCCGGACACCGGGATTTTGCGGACAACGAAACCCTGCACATCAATCATACCTCCCTCCGCATTCCCGACGATACGCCCGTAAAGCCGGTGCTTGAGGATATCCTTATGGAAACGCTCGACTTCACCGTACCGGAAAACGCATACCGGCTTCTCGGGCTGTTCAACAGCGAAGTCGAATACAGCGAAGCGGAAAACGCCGTACAGCTGACCGCGAAGACGGGATTTGACGTGCAGAGCGGGATCGACTACAACGAGTCGAAACCGAAGCTGAATGCGAAGAATTATAAGAAAATCACCGTTGAATATAAAATTCCCGAAACCAATGCCATGTCCGACTACGGCTGCGAGCTGTTCCTCTGCACCGGGGACACGCCGAACGCGACCGCCGGAAAATCCGTGCGCGGGAACTATATTGCCGACGGCGAATACCACACCATCGAATTCGACCTGACCGGACTGGATTTCTGGAAGGGAACGGTCCATTCAATCCGCTTTGACTATTTCAACGAATGTGCGGACGGTGACATAATCTACGTCAAGTCGATCCGGCTGTCGTAACGGAAAGGAGTCCCTATGAATCCGAACATCATTGACCGTGACCTGCAGAGCGGCGCGGAACATACGATTTACGATATGACGTTCCGCCGTAAGTTTTCGGTCAATCCCTATAAAACCCTTCGTATGAAGCTCGGCGAAATGAGCTTCTGGAAGGACTGGCTGAATACCAGGCGCGGCGATCCGTATCCGGTGATTGCCCGCGCGGAAGAGGGAACGCTCACCGAAACGACCGCCGACGGACGGTTCACGGTGCGGAATTTCTCCCGCCGTCCCGCCGCCGAAGCGCGTCTGCTCGGACAGCATTTTCCCTATGCGACTTATGAAGTCGTGATCCGCTCCCTCGACAACGCTGCCGCAGGCTTTCTGATTTCCGCCGCATCGGGCAGCCGTTCGTCCTATACGGCGGAAACCGAACCGGTTCTGCGCGTTTCACTTGTCCGTGTGCCGGGGAAAGATACCGTAAAAATCGTCCATGAGCTGACCGTCGGCGGTGTATCCCGCGGAGAAACCGTTGGTGAAGCGGAATATCCGTTCACGTCCGGTATGAGCCTGATCCTCACCTGCCGCGGACGATTCTTCGACGTTTATCTGCGGAACGACAAGCGTCCGTACCCGCGCCACACGCTCGATCTTCCCGAATTTGCCGACATCATCAAACACGGTACCTTCGTGAATGCGACCGCCGCACTCTGGTACCGCACCGCGCCGAACGGCTGCTTCACCGCCGAAGAAGTGGAATTTTATCTCGACGCGGGCGTCAGCCATGCGGACATGAAGCCGGTGTGCTATGAGGACGGCATGCCGATCATGAGCGATGGGAAACTGTTTATGTCCATGTCGTCCCGTCTTGAGGCGGGCGGATTCCAGTCTGTGATCTCGTGGAATCCCTCCACGGCAGAATTCAAAATGGAAGGTGCGATCTTCTTCGACTGCGGCGACGACCGGTGGTGTTCCGACGTTGCGTCGTCGATCCTGTTTAACCGTTATACAAACGAATGGTACATCTGGGCATGCTCGTTCTCGCACGGGCACATTCTCTGCCACGGTACATCCATTGCGGATCTCCGCTACGGCATCAACGTCATCGACGCGGAACTCATGCCGGTCGAGCAGACGGAGGAGAAAGGATCAGGTGCCGATTCGCTCGCAGCACAGGCGGGTGCATCCGCTTCCGTAACGGCAAAACTGTCCGACGACACACTCTGGCTGGCAAAATCCGGTGACGAAGATCCCGATTTCGTCTACGACCGCGAAACAGGCAAGTGGTATATGACAATCTGCCGTGGTGTCAGCGAAAACGGCGGCACGCATTACCGCTATTTTCTTTACGAATCCGATGAGCCGTTCTCCGGCTATCGGTTTATCAGCAGAACGCTCACCGGAGCCAACACCGGCGGTCTTATCACGCGTATCGGCGGAAAACTGCACTTTGTCTGCGGCTCCAATTTCGACAAGCGCGCCTGCTATCACATTTACGACCTGCCCGACTTCTCCAAAGTCGAATATCTCCGCTGCGACTACGACGACGGCGGTTTCCGCGGATGGGGCTCGATCCTTCCCGTACCGTGCGGAAACCGGACGAAATACATGTGGATGACGTTTGACCGTCACGGCGGCAGCAGCTACAACTGGAGTTACGGAAACATTTACGTGTACGAATCCGACCTCATGAATTCGGGTTACGAACGCGGCATCAAATACAATTTATGACAATAATGAGGTGACATCATGTTCAACGGAAAAATGAAAGCCGTCACGTTCAGCTACGACGACGGCGTGACGCAGGATCAGCGTCTGATCAGAATTCTCGACAAATACGGGCTGAAATGCACGTTCAATCTCAACTCCGGACTGCTCGGCAGACCCGGTTCCCTCATCCGCGAAGACGTGACTGTCGCGCATGTCAAGCCTCGTGCCTGTGAAGTGCGCGGGATCTACGAAGGTCACGAGATCGCCGTCCACACGCTGACCCATCCGGCACTGTCCCACCTCTCCGACGAAGATGTTGTACGCGAAGTTGAGGAAGACCGCATCGCCCTCTCGGAACTGGCGGGTTATGAAGTGGTCGGGATGGCCTACCCGGGCGGTACGCACGTGATGAACGAGCACGTCGCGGACCTCATCCGCACCCGCACCGGCGTAAAGTATGCGCGCACCACCACATCCACGCACAATTTTGACCTCCAGCAGAACCTCCACATCTTCAACCCGACCGTGTACCACCACATCGAATGGGACAAGCTGTTCGAACTCGGCGAGAAGTTCATCTCCCTCAAAACGGATGTCCCGCAGATCTATTACATCTGGGGTCATGCGTACGAATTCGACATCCACGGCGATTGGGAGCGCTTCGAGGAATTCTGCAGGCTGATTTCCGGTCGTGCCGACATCTTTTACGGCACCAACCGTGAAGTTTTGCTGGGAGAGTAAGCGATGCACCAGTATAACATTCCCTCGGACGAACGCGGTGTGAAGCCGTGTGACGGCATCTGCGCGGACAATCCCTTCGTCCCCGCATCCGGCAGCAATCAGTTCCGGATTCCCGCACTGGTCACCATGGATGACGGTACGGTCGTCGCGGCAGCGGATGCCCGCTGGAACACCCATGCCGACGGCTGCGGTCTCGATACCATCGTGTCGGTCTCCGATGACAACGGCACAACCTGGCGGTACACCTTTGCCAATTACCTCGGAGACAACGGCAACCGCATGAACCGGCTGTCCACCACGTTCATTGATCCGATGCTTACCGTCCGCGGCGATACAATTTACCTCATGGTTGACCTGTTCCCGGGCGGCGTTGCGCTGAACTCGACAAAGTACCGTCCCGAACCGTCGACCGGCTATAATGAGGACGGAAAGCTTCTCCTGCGGTATTACGATTCGCCGGTGTACAATTATTATCTCGGTGATTTTGAGGGGGACGGCACCGCGCGGATCTTCCGCAATGACGGTACGGTCATAGACGGCTACACTGCCGACCGGTGGTTCAACCTGTATTACAAAGGGGAAGAACTCAGCAATCTCTTCTATTATACTTCGCCGTACCGCGTTGCTTCAACGAGCTTTCTCTATCTGACCACGAGCCGCGATAAAGGCAGAACATGGTCGGTACCGCAGATCCTGAACCAGCAGGTCAAGCTGCCGCACGAACCTTTCTACGGCACTGCTCCCGGACGGGGTACCGTGACAGCATCCGGACGGATCCTGTTCCCGTGTTACTACTACATTAACGGTGTACAGGGTGCGAGCTTCCTTTTCTCCGACGACGGCGTGAACTGGAAGCGTACGCCCACCATCGGTAAAGTATCGAGCGAACATCAGCTCACCGAACTGTCCGACGGTACGATCCGCTCGATCTTCCGCAATCCGCTCGGACGCATCTGCTATGCCGATGCAAAGCCGGACGGGGACAACTATGTCTGGGGAGATATCGTCGGGACGGACATCGTTCTGAACGGACGCAGTTCGAACTGCATGATCTCGTCCCTGAAATATTCCGGAAAGGTGAACGGCTGCGATGTCATCCTTGTTGCGTGTCCGTCCAACGGCGGGGAACGCACCGACCTCGGCGGACGATACAACGGCGTTCTCCGTGCGGCGATGTACGATCCGAAGACCGGAGAAACCACATGGAAAACGCTCTGCGAGATCAACGGTAACAATGATTTCTACGGGTATTCCTGCCTGACCGAGCTGTCCGACGGCACTGCTGCGCTCCTGTACGAAAGCTGCTGCGACGTCAGCTTTACCTAAACGACGTTCAAAATCGACCTGTAAAAGAAAGGGGTAGTTTCATGATCACAGACCACATCCGCAACCGTCATCTTTATTACGGAATCGCGCCGGAGATCCGTATGGCGCTCGACTACTGTGCGGAAATGTACGAAAAAGGCTTCCGTGAGACCGACGATGCCATCGCCGAAAACGTCACGATGAAGTGCCATCCGTTGACGACCCGTCCGATGTCCGCTCTCACGTGGGAAGCGCACCATCGTGCAGCCGACATCCACTTCATCACGGACGGACGCGAAGTCATCGGTTATACCGACCGGACCAATCTGACTGTCACGGACGATCAGCCGGAAAATGATATCATGTTCCTCACCGGCGACAGGATCGGCGGCTTCGTCACGCTGGAAGCAGGGTATTTCATGCTGACCTTCCCGGACGACGCGCACGCACCTTGTCTGTCCGACGGTGAACCGGTGGACTGCAATAAAATTGTTGCGAAAATTTTCCTGTAAAACGCAGAAATCGCCCCTGACCGGATCGGTCAGGGGCGATTTTTATGAACTCACAGAAGCGGACGGCGGACCCCGCATTCCTCACAGCATTCGCCGGGCGCACTGTATGCGCCGCAGACGCACTGCCACTCGCCGGGGATTCCCTTTGGTCTGTGGACGGAGACCTGACGGGTCGATTTTTGCCCGATCACAAAGCCGCTGTAGCGCTGTGTGGACGCACCGTAGCTTCCGTCGTGGATGCAGACGTCCGCATAGCCGAACACAACGTCACCGAGCCGTACGGGCGATTCGGACCGTTCCAGCGCGGCGTTGGCTTCGGCGATCATGTCCGCCTGACGGGTCGTGAACAGTTCCACAAGATCGTCCGGTATGCAGCTCAGACGGAACTGTGCGGTTGTCAGTCCGTAGGTCAGCGCGTCAAGCGCCGTGGAGTCCGGAACATCCTCCGCTTTCACAGGACGGAAATAGCCGAGACAGCGTACCCCGACGTTGCGTACCACAAGAATTCCGTTTACCGGCAGGGACATTTTTTCCACTCGTACCGCGGTAAACGGCAGCATATCTCCGGAAGGGTCAAAACCCTCCGGCAGTTTTTTGATCAAAATGGTATGTTTCATTCGTTCTCACCTCACTGTCTCTTATTTTATCACATTGTTTAGAAGTTCGCAAGAGGCAAACAGACCGTTGACAGAGCCGAATTTTCTGTGCTATAATGAAATCAATAAAAATCCATGAGAGGAGCTGCTGTCATGAAAATCACATCCTATGAAGTTCTCGGAAAACTCCCCGATCTCTTCACCTTCGACGACGGACGTCCGGTGCGGACACCGGAAGACTGGGCGGAACGCCGGAAGGAACTTTACAGAACCGCGGTGGAACTGCAGTACGGCGAAATTCCTCCGGAACCCGAGTTTCTGGAGATTGATCCGATCACTCTGCCGAACACGGTCGGACGCATGAACATCTGGAAACTTACGACCGGTACCCGCGCACATCCGGTATCGTTCACCATGTATGCGCACATCCCGAAGGGAAAGGCGCCGTATCCGGTAGTAATCGACGGCGACCTGTGCTACGGCTGCATGCAGGATCCGGTGATCTCCGACAAATTCGTGGAACACGGGATCATGCTCGTCAAGTTCAACCGCGACGAAATTGTCCCGGACATCCGCAATCCAAAGCGCACCGGCAATCTCTACGAAACATATGCCGACCGCAACTTCGGCGCGCTTGCCGCGTGGGCATGGGGCTACAGCCGCGTTCTCGACGCTCTCGAAACCCTCGGACTTGTCAACAGAAACAGCGTCACGTTCACGGGACTGTCCCGCGGCGGCAAAGCGGCGATGCTGGCGGGCGTTCTCGACGAACGCGCGACCATTGTCAATCCCGAAGCGACCTGCGCGGGAAGCTGCAGCTGCTACCGCGTCCACATGAAGGCGCTGACCGAGGATGGCAGGGAACTGCGCAGCGAAACGCTGAAGGACATCATCAACGCGTTTCCGGACTGGTTCGGACCCGGAATGAAGGCGTACGAGGACGATGAAGCGTCCCTTCCGTTTGACTCGCACAGCCTGAAAGCCCTTGTTGCACCGCGTGTCTACTTTGACTGTCAGGCGGAAAGCGACATCTGGTCGGGACCGGTGAATACGTATCAGTCGAGCATCGCGGCGCTCGAAGTCTGGAAGATGTTCGGCAAGCCGGAAAACGTTCTCTGGTACTGGCGCAGCGGCGGTCACGCCCACACGCCGGAAGATTTTGACATGCTGATTGAAGTCATCGAACGGGAACTGCACGGTACTCCGTTGAAATCGGAAAAATTCATGCGCCTGCCGTTTGATCCGCCGGAACCGATTTTCGACTGGAAGGCACCGTTTTACGGATAACGGTCCGTACGGATTTCTGTTTTTAACGAAAAAAGACGTTTTGTTTTGAAGCAGAACGTCTTTTATTGTTTCATCAGATAACCGTGATCTCACGGATGGTGTTGCAGCCGGTGATAATCTGGTCCTGAGCATCGAGACCCAGAATTTCCGTGTTTGCATGGGTGTGTCCGCTGAGAACACATTTGATCAGCGGGGACTGACGGATGTAATCGCAGATCTGACAGGTCAGTTCGTCCGGTGTCCGTTCGAAAACATCCACCGGATGACAGTTTTCGAAATACTGCGGCGGAGCGTTCAGGGAGAACTTCGCTTCTCTGCCGATGTGAGCCGAATAGAGCGGAATGTGCATGAACAGCAGGATGGGCTTTCCTTCCGCTTCCACTGTCTTCAGCTTTTCGAAGAGTTCCGCGTCGATATGGTAATCCGAGTCGTCCATGCAGACCAGATTCACGCCGCCGATTTCACGGCAGGAGAACCGGATGTCGATCCCGAGTCCCCGTTCGACTTCCGCGAGGGAGCGGTTTTTTCCGGCATAGGTTTCCGGAACGTCGTCGTAGGAGAAGCGGTTGTTCGGACAGTGCCAGTATTCGTGATTTCCGGCTGCCATCATCATATCGGTATCTTCGACAAGTCCCCGTGCGATGCGGATGTTTTCCGGTGTGATGAAGTCCAGCATATCACCGGTATTGACAATCGGAGATCCCGTTTTCTTCACATAGTTGCGGATGAATTCCACCGCAGCCGGCGCAAACGCAAAATCACGTTTCCGGTCAGCGGCGAACGCACGGCGTTCCGGACTGTCGTTTTCGTCCGACTCGGACAGATGAATGTCCGAGACATGGAGAAAAACAAACGGTGTTTCGGCGCCGACGGAGAGTGTGTTTTTCAGAATATTCATGGTCATGACCTCGCTCTCTGAGTGCCGTACGGCGGATCAGTCTTCGATCGCTGCCTTGCGGGAGAAGATCGCGTGAATGGTCGCGGGATCGAACTTCGGCTTGCGGTCGTAGGTGTAGAGACCGTTCTGTTCCTGTTCGACGTCGGTGAGCTGGGTGTAGCAGTATGCGAAGATGCGGTCATCGTCGAGCATGACATCAGTCAGATCCTTGAGACGGGTAAGGAATTCTTCTTCGGTCTTCGGTGCATTGCCGTAACCCCAGCCGTCCTGGTTGTCGGTCCAGCGGATTCCGCCGTATTCACTTACGAAGAACGGGGTCTTGCCATCGTAGTGCTGACGTCTGCCGATGCCGTTGGAATTGGTACCGAAATCATTGAAATCAGAGAAGTGTTCCGCGAACTTTACGGGATCCTGTTCATAGTCGTGAACGTCGTAAACGTCGGTCTTGTCCACGTGATAGTTACCGCTCGTATCGATGCAGGGACGGGTCGGGTCAGCAGCCTTGGTTGCGTTGTAAACGAGGTTGAGCAGGTCATTGAACTGACGTCTGCCGTTCATATCCCAGGTTTCGTTGAAGGGACACCAGCCGACGATGGACGGGTGGTTGAAGTCACGGTCAACTTCTTCAAGCCATTCGGGAAGGATGCCGTAGACGGAATCCGCGTAGGAATGGTCAAGACCCCAGTTCGGATATTCGCCCCATACGATGTAACCCTTACGGTCTGCGTGGTAGAGGAAGCGTTCTTCGAATACCTTTTCGTGGAGACGTGCGCCGTTGAAGCCCATTGCCATGGAGAGATCGATGTCCGCAGCAAGGAATTCATCCGTGGGAGCGGTGTAAACGCCTTCCGGATTGAAGCCCTGGTCGAGAACGAGTCTCTGGAAGACGGACTTGCCGTTGAGGTAGAACTTGTTGTTGCAGTAAGCGATGGAACGAAGACCGAAGTAGCTCTTGACCACGTCGTCGCCGTAGGTGAGAGTGAGGTCGTAAAGACCGCCCTTGCCGAGTTCCCACAGGTGCTTTTCGGTGAGAGCGAGGGTGAGGATCGCCTGACCGCCGCCGGAAGCAACGGACGCGGTGCCGCAGTCCTTTCCTTCGAAGGAAGCGGAAACGGTGAGGGTGCCTGCGCCGCAGAGATCAGCCATTACGGTGAGGGTACCGGCTTCGGCGTCGGTGAGATACTTTACCTTTTCGATGTGGGTCGCGGGAACGTATTCCATCCATACGGTCTGCCAGATACCGGTGGTTCTGGTGTAGTCGCAGCCGTGGGAGTAATACCATTCGGACTGCTTGCCGCGCGGAATAAGGCGGTCGCGTTCGTCGTCTTCCGCATGGAGGCAGATGGTGTTGGTACCTGCGTGGACAAATTCGGTCACGTCGATCTTGAAGGAGACATAGCCGCCCTTGTGCTTGCCTGCGCGCTTGCCGTTGATGTAAACGGTGGAGAGGTAGTCAACCGCGCCGAAGTGGAGATAAACGATGCCGGATACCTGTTCTTCGGTCAGTTCCACGGTCTTCTTGTACCATACGGAGGACATGAAGTCCTTGTCTTCCACGCCGGAGAGCTTGCTCTGGGGGCAGAAGGGAACATTGATGGTGCCGCCGAGGGACACGGTGTCTTCGTAGAGCTTGCGTGCCACGCCGCTGTTGCCGCGGTCGATTTCAAACTGCCATTCGCCGTTGAGGTTGGTCCATGCCGCGCGTTCGAACTGCGGCTTCGGATGTTCGCATCTGTACATAAGTAAATTTCCTTTCGGTTTCTGAGGTTTGCGTAAACGCATTCCCGTACATTATACCTTGTTTTACGGCAATTTGCAAGTATGGTGAGAAAATAATCGGACCGGAATTGTGAAAATCTGCTTGACCCTCCCGGAACAATGTGCTATAATGCAGAAAAATCCGACTGTTTCAAGGAGCATGACGGCAATGGACAAAAAATACAGACGGCTGAAGCTTGCCTGCTACACGACCAACATTTCGATGTCTGTTGTAGGCAATCTTTCGCCGATCCTTTTTCTGACGTTCCGGACATTATACGGAATTTCGTACTCCCTTCTCGGGCTTCTCGTTCTTGTCAACTTTTTCACTCAGTTGACGATCGACCTGATCTTCTCGTTCTTCTCCCATAAATTCAACATTCCGCTTGCCGTAAAGATGACGCCTGCGCTGACAGTTGCGGGACTGTTTGTCTATGCGGTATGGCCGTTCATCTTCCCGGATGCCGTGTATCTTGGTCTGGTTCTCGGGACGATCATCTTCTCCGCGTCCGGAGGACTTGCGGAAGTACTGATCAGCCCCGTCATCGCGGCGATCCCGGCGAAGGACCCGGATCACGAAATGAGCAAGCTGCACTCCGTTTACGCGTGGGGTGTCGTAGGTGTGATCCTCATCAGTACGCTGTTCCTTCTTGCCGCAGGTGCGGAATACTGGCAGGGGCTGGCGTTTTTGTTCCTTCTGATCCCGCTGACCTCTTTCCTGCTGTTTGCCGGAACGGAGATCCCGCAGATGGGGACTCCCGAAAAAGCCGCAGGTGTGCTGGAATTCCTGAAAAACAAAGGTCTCTGGCTCTGCGTGACGGCGATCTTCCTCGGTGGTGCCGCCGAATGCACGATGGCACAGTGGAGCTCGGGATATCTTGAGCAGGCGCTCGGCATACCAAAGGTCTGGGGCGACATCTTCGGCGTTGCGCTGTTCTCGGTCATGCTTGGCACCGGACGCACGCTTTATTCAAAGGTCGGCAGACGTATTGGAAATGTTCTCTTCATGGGCGGTATCGGCACCGCGCTGTGTTACCTGATCGCGGCGCTGTCGAACATTCCGGTGATCGGGCTGTTGGCATGTGCATTCACCGGTTTTTGTGTCTCGATGCTCTGGCCGGGAAGCCTGATCGTCGCATCCGACCGTTTCCCGACGGGCGGCGTGTTCATTTATGCAATGATGGCGGCGGGCGGTGACCTCGGTGCGTCCGTTGCACCGCAGCTGATCGGCATCATCACCGACCTCGCGATCGGAAGTCCCTCGGCGGTTTCCCTCGCACAGAATCTCGGTCTTTCCCCGGATCAGTTCGGCATGAAGCTCGGCATGCTCGTGGGTATGCTGTTCCCGCTTGCGGCGATCCCGGTTTATTTCCACATCCGGAAATCCGACAAAAAAGAATAATATGATTGCCCGGCTGGTTTGTCTGACCTGCCGGGTACTTCTTTTGCTTTTGGTGGCGGAAAGTAGAAATATTCACATTTATGTGGTAAACTATAAACAGAATTTTCTTACAGATAAGGAGAAACATTATGGGTTTTGCTGGAAAAACCGCCATATCGACCGGTGCGGCTTCCGGGATGGGGCTTCTGTTTGCGCAGTGCTGGGCAGCGGAAGGCGGGAATGTCCTGATGTGCGACGTGAACGAGCCTGTGCTGATGGAAAAAGTCGCGGAGATCAATGCGAAGGACGGCGGACGTGCCTGCGGGATCGTCTGCGACGTACGGGATTACGGGCAGGTCTGCGCAGCACGTGACCGTGCCGTTGCGGAATTCGGCAGCATCGACCTGATGGCAAACTTCGCCGGAGGAACGGCGCGGCGTATGCTTAAGGTGGACGGATCGCTCGAGTTTCCGGACGTTCCGATCGATGTGTATGACTGGGGGATTGATGTGAATCTCAAGGGACCGTTCTACTTTGCTCATGCGGTCATGAAGCAGATGCGCGAACAGAAGAGCGGTCTCATTATCAACATCGGTTCCATCACCGGCGCGGAAGGCGACGGTGCCGGTACGGATTATCCCACTGCCAAGAGCGGTCTCATGTACGGCCTGACGAAGTCCCTTGCGCAGTACGGTGCAAAGTACAATGTACGCTGTGTCTGTGTGTCGCCGGGTCCCGTCCTGACCCGCCCCGCAATGGCAAACATGAAAACCCTCCTCGGACGTGCGGCGGATCCGCAGGAGATCATCGACCTGATCCTGTTCATCGCTTCCGATAAGGGACAGTTCATCAACGGAACCAACATCATGATCGACGGCGGCCGCGACGCCATGGGCCGCTGGCACTGAGGAGGTAATTTATGAACATCCGTCCCACTTTTCTCGGACATTCCGAACCTCTGCTGTGCTGCATGATCCAGTCAAGAACTCCGGAAAATGCTGTGTCCACCATCCGCCGCGCGATCGGCGGAGGATGCACCGCTTTTGGCTTCCAGCAGTGCCAGCTGGAAAAGCAGTACCGTGACGAAACAACTATCCGGTCAATTTTTGAAGCGATGGAAGGACGTCCGGTCTACGTCACCAACTATCGCGGCGGACTCAATGCCGGTATGACCGACGACGAAATCTCCGACGGTCTCGTCACTCTTGCAGAATACGGCGCGACTCTCTGTGATGTCATGGGCGATATGTTTTGCCGTCACCCGCAGGAAATGACCGAAGATCCCGCCGCCGTCGATAAGCAGCTCCGCCTGATCGACCGCATCCACGAAGCGGGAGGAGAAGTGCTGATGTCCTCGCATGTTCTTAAATATACCCCTGCAGAGGAAGTCCTGCGGATCGCGCTTGAACAGCAGAAGCGCGGTGCGGATATCGTTAAAATTGTGACTGCCGCAAATTCCGAGGCGGAACAGATCGAAAATCTCCGCATCACCACTCTGCTGAAGGAAACGCTTGACGTACCGTTCCTGTTCCTGTCCGGCGGCTCCCATTACGCGCTCCACCGGATGATCGGACCGATGCTCGGATGCGTCATGTACCTCTGTGTACAGGAACATGACGAACTCGCGACAAAGAGCCAGCCTCTGCTGTCCGATGTGATCGGTGTGCGGAAACACTTCCCCTATATCTCAAAGTGAGGTCAGCCGAACCATGAAAGCTATTCTCATAAAGAATGACGAAAAACACTCCCTTGTCTGGACGGACGTGCCCGAACCGGTCATGGCGGAGGACGAATGCCTCATCAGAATCGAGGCTGCCGGAATCAACCGTGCTGACCTGATGCAGCGGGAAGGGAACTATCCCCCGCCGCCCGGCTGTCCCGAATGGATGGGGCTGGAGATATCCGGAACCGTTGTGAACGTCGGGACGGAAGCGGCAGAGAGGTCGGACTGGAAGCCCGGTGACCGGGTCTGCGCTCTTCTCGGCGGCGGCGGGTATGCCGAATACGTCAGCGTCCGTTACGATATGTTGATGCCGGTGCCCGCGAACTGTACGATGACCGAAGCTGCCGCGATCCCGGAAGCGTTCGCGACTTCTTACCTGAATCTGTTCACGGAAGGGAACATCAGATCCGGCGACACCCTCCTCGTCACGGCAGGTGCCAGCGGATTGGCAAGTGTAATGATTCCGATGGCGAAATCGTTCGGTATCCGTGTGATCACGACCGTCCGCAAGGCGGAGCAGGTTGATGCAATCCGTCCTCTCGGTGCGGATATCATCGTCAACACCCGCGAACAGGATCTCACAGAGGTTCTGAAAGCCGAGCTGGATGCCGGACACGGCGTGGATGTTGCCATCGACTGCCTTGGCGGAGAACAGATGGGACGCTGTCTGCCGTATCTGAACCGCGGCGCGCGCTGGATTATGATTGCCTCTCTCGCCGGAGCGTTCACGGAAGTGGATCTGAAGAACGTGTTTGTCCGAAACATCCGCATCATCGGCAGTACGCTCCGTTCCCGCGCACCGGAGGTCAAGGCGGAACTGCTCGCCGATCTGGTGAAACACGTTTTTCCGAAGGTGGAGACCGGAGACGTGAAGCCGACGGTCTGCCGTGTTCTTCCGATTACGGAAGCAGAAGCCGCGCATGACATTCTTTATCACGGACAGAATATCGGCAAAGTGGTACTGACGGTCGGATAAATCTCAGCAGGAGAGCAAATCTCTCCTGCTTTTTAGTGAAAAAGTACGGATATCCTTTGAAATCCCGATTGATTTTTGAGGATAGGTACGATATAATAAAGAAAAAACTCCAAAGGAGAACGACAAAATGTCCAGCTTACTTGCACAGGCGATCCGTTACGAACATCCCGCGACCATTCCGGTTGGAGTCAGTGCACTTCCGGCGGTCTGGCTGAAATACGGCGATGAATTCCAGCGCATCGCGAACGAATATCCGCAGTTTTTCAACAATTTCCAGTACGACCCGCACACGTATCAGTATGCGTCGTCCTACCATACCGGCACGTTCACCGATGAATGGGGCTGTGTCTGGGAAAACATTCAGGAAGGGAACGAATCCATCGTCAAGGGACATCCCGTCAAGAGTGAAGAAGACGTGATGACGCTCGAAATCCCCGCGGACCGCAGCGGACGTTTCCCGCACGGATTCATGTATCTCCGTCTGCTCGACCTCTGCGGCTTTGAACTTGCGATGTCCATGTTTGCGGAGGAAGGCAAAGAGATCCAGACCCTGATCGACAAAGTCCTGACCTACAACTGCGCACAGATGGATGTGATCCTGCCCGGTCTCGGTGAGATTGCCTACTTCGGCGATGACCTCGGCATGCAGCGCGGTCTTGCGATCGGTCCGCACCGCTGGAGAAAGTATCTGAAGCCCTGCTTCAGCAAGCTCTACGGCAAGATCAAGGCGGCGAAGCCCGACACGCTCATCTACATGCACACCGACGGCTGCATCTGGGAAATCATGCCCGACCTTGCGGAATGCGGCGTGGACATGATCAATCCGCAGATCCGCGCGAACGGTCTCGACAACCTCGTGCGTGTCTGCAAGGGGAAAATCCCGATCAACCTCGACATGGACCGCCAGCTTTTCCCGTTCGCGACTCCGTCCCAGATCCACGACCACTTCGCGGAATGTGTGGAAGCTCTCTATCTGCCGGAAGGCGGTCTCGGTCTGAACGTCGAACTGAACTACGAAATCCCCCTCGAGAATATTGTCGCGATTCTTGATGCGGCGGAAAAGTACCGGCATTACAAGGGGTAAGGGGACAAAATGGGGAGAGTGCAGGGCGTTTGTTCCTGAGGAGAACCTTTTCAGAGGAAAGGTTCTCCTCAGACTCCTCTCCAAACCTCTTAAATAAGGGGATTTTTGGTGGAGTACGGCTTAAACTGTTCGATCCGTTAACGTGGAGTAGTAAAAGCCATGAGGAATAGTGGAGCGACTTCTCAAAACTCCGTTTTGTTCAGCGCTCGGCACTTCCGTATCCGTGATTTAGTACGCCCTTATAGAATTCAGCTACTGTAGGTGATACACCGCACTCCTTGGCTGCCGCCGTTCGTGCTTTGCGTTTGTTGAAACT
>JAFQFS010000056.1 GCA_017398585.1 Clostridia bacterium | reverse complement strand
CACGTAACCGGTACCGACGGCTGTTTCAAGACCCGTTTCCTCGCCGAGCCAGTCCGCGAAATCCTGAAGATTGATCTCCGAGTCCACACCCTCCACGATGAGACTGAAGTCTTTGACCGTCATTGAAGTCTGATCTTTACCGAAATCGATCCCGACCAGCTCGCTGTTCTGGACCGGCGCGGAACCAAACTTGCCGTTTTTGTCCTGATTGATCGTCACGGCCGTCTTACCGTCGGTGCTGGCATCGGTCCTGAGATTTCCGTTCGTAATGTTGACGTTTTCCGCCTTCGCACCGTCGATGAGCGTCACGGTGTTGCCGTCCATCGCGCCGACGGTGAAGCCGTCGAGATCGACATTCACTTCACCGGAGAAGGAATCCGCCTTGATCGTGCTGAACCCGTTGACGCCCGGTCCAGCCGTGAAATTCGCGGTCGTGTTTTCCATCGAAATCGTACCGTCAACGTCCACGCCGCCTTCGAGATTCAGCGTCGCATTGTTGACCGTTGCGCCATTGTTGACCGTCAGTTTCGCGCCGCTCTGGAACGTCACGTCCGCACCGTTCGTGACAGCCATGGTGTCGATATTCGAAATGGACTGTCCGCCGAAAGTGACGTTGGCTCCATCTTTAATATTCAGTGCCGTTGTGGATTGGGCCGTTTCCTCTGCGATACCGCCGCCGAAATAGTACGTTCCTTTGTCCTGGATCGTCACGGCAATGTCGCGATATTCGTAACCGTTTCCGTAATCAGCCCAGCCGTGGAGCATGATGTCATTGGGGACGCCCCCCATCGTGTTTCCTTCGAAGGTCGCAGTCGAACCATCACCTTTGAACACGACATCACCGCCCTGGCTATAAATCGCGCCGCCGCTGTCTTTACCGCCGTTGGAATGCGTGTAGTTGTTGAGGAAGGTATTGTTTCCGGAAAGCGTCACACCTTTGGACATGATGGCCGCACCTTTGGCATTATTGCTTCCGTAATCGCCGACATGGTTGCCTTCGAAAAGGTTTTCGCCTTCGAGAATGACTCGGGCATCACTGGCCCAGATCCCCGCACCGAACGCACCGGCGTAGTTGTTCCGGAAAACGTTTTTGCCGGAAAGCGTGACGTCCTGAGTTGCTGCACTGTAGATCGCAGCACCGCGGTCCGTGCCGATATTCCCTTCAAAAAGGGTATCCTGCAGTTTCACGTAACCTTCTGCGGTATAGAGTGCACCGCCCCAGCTGCTTTTATTGTTGATGAAGGAAGCGCCGCGAATGTCAAAGTTCTGATTATATCCGTAAAGCGCACCGCCTCTGCCTTTTGCATAGCTGTTTTCAAAGGAAACATTGTCGCCGATGATCGTGATGGTATTCCCTTTACTTCCGTAGGCGCACTTGAGGACTCCGCCGTAATCCGAACCGGGGCTTCCCGAGCCAAATCCATTGGTAAAGCGGAGGTTAGAGAGTTTCAATTCACCGTCGGCAATGCCGGTCAGGATACGACCGGTATCATTACCCGAAATGGTGCGTTTGATGTTATCAGAATCCGACTAAATGGTCAGAGAGGATGATCCGGACAGACTGGCAGGCTGGGAAACTGAAATGTCTGCCGTAAGTTCAATGACATCGCCGGAACGGATGGAGAGGTCGGAGAACGTGTCGCCTTCGGCAAGGTACGCGCCATTGCGGTACTGCACGAGATTCTTCGCGGCAGCGAGTTCGTAGGTGATCTTGCCGTCGGCGGTCATGGCATAGGAGGTCAGACGCTGGTTG
>JAFQFS010000055.1 GCA_017398585.1 Clostridia bacterium | reverse complement strand
GACAGAACTGACAGAAGCGAGGACGGCGACAGCCAAGCCGAGCGGGCACTGACAAAATGTAGAAGAATTTCTCTCCTTCGCACTATATCACGTATATCCTAACCGGCGAGGGAAGTCAGGGTCTCGGTGGCCCCTGACTTCCGTCTCCACCCTTCCTCAGAAATTGGATTGCTCCCATTTTGTCAGCTGGGATAGTCTATATGTCAGCGCACAGACCCCTCCAAAATCCCCTAAAAACTCCATCATATAAGTTTCAAAAACCGGCTACAACAGATTAAAGTTCTTTGCGGAGCTTTCTTTCAAGAAAGCGACCGTTTCCCCCGAACAAACGTCCTGCACTCACTCCCCCCAAACAAAGGAGCCAATCATGAAAAAACGGAATTTGTTTCTTGGAAATGCCCTTCTCCTGTCCGGCGTGAATATCGTTATGCGGGGGATCGCCGTCAGTTTCAATGCGTATATCAGCCGGAAGACGGGCGCGGAGGCGATGGGACTGTTCACGCTTGTCATGAGCATTTACGGATTTGCGGTCACGCTGGCGCTGTCGTGCGTGAATCTGGCGGCGGTGCGGCTCACATCGGAGAGGTGTGCGGCACTGGAGGATGCCGGAGCCGACCGGGCGTCGCGGAAGTTTGCCATGCGGAGGGTTGTGCGGTCGGTGTGCCTGTACAGCCTGATGTTCGGGACGGCGACCGGTGTGCTGCTGTTTGCGGCGGCGGAACCCGCTGCAAGGTACCTGCTCGGTGATCTGCGGACGGTGCGTTCGCTGCGTGTGCTTGCTGTCAGCCTGCCCGCCATTTCGCTGTCGTCCGCTCTGTCGGGGTACTTTACCGGACTGCGCAAGGTCTCGAAAAATGCTGTCACCGCCGTGACGGAACAGTTCATCAAGATCATTGTCACATCCACCGCGCTTGCCATGATTCTGCCCGGCAGCGTGGAGTCTGCCTGCCTTTCTGTCGTCGGTGGTTCCGCCTTCGCGGAGGCGTGGTCGCTGGTCGTGAATGTCGTCTTCTATCTCACCGATTCCGGACGTCCCGCAGGCGGAACACCGGAATTGCGCGAAGGACGTTCCGTCCGACTTTCGACCACCCTGCACGATACCGCCGTCATCTCGCTTCCGTCCGCCGTCGGCGCGTACGCCAGACAGGGGCTTACCACCCTCGAACACCTCGCCATCCCCGCCGGACTCCGTAAAAACGGTCTCACGCAGGATCGTGCTCTCGCCGTGTACGGGCTTCTGCAGGGGATCGCGTTCCCGCTCGTCATGTTTCCGTATGCCGTCATCGGATCGTTCACGTCCCTGCTGATCCCCGAAATGGCGGAACGGAAGGAACGCGGCGACCGGAAGGGGATCGCGGATCTTACCAGACAGGTTTACCGCTGTTCCGCGCTGTTTTCCGTCGGCGCGTGCGGGATTTTCGTCAACTTCGCCGGGGAACTCGGACGTATGGTTTATGATTCCACCGAAGCAGCGGTGTATACGCTCCTGCTCGGGCTTCTCGTGCCGTTCATGTACCTTGATACCGCCGTCGATTCCCTTCTGAAGGGGATGGGCGAACAGGTCTATACGATGAAGGTCAACATCGCCGACGCGGCATCGGGGTTGGTACTGGTGTACTTTCTCACGCCGAAGCTCGGGATTTACGGATACCTGCTGACCGTGTGGCTGTGCGAACTCGGGAATCTCTGGGCGAGCATCCGGAAACTCGGCCATGTCACGGGCGAGGGAATTGCGGCGGCGGTACGGTTTTACCTCGCACCGGCGATCCTGTGTGCGGTTCTGTCGGTTGTCCGACAGGTGTTCCTGCGGTGCATGCCGCCGTTCTGCGCTCTGCTGACGTTCGCGGCGCTCTATATTCTGTGTGCGTATCTTCTGTACACGGCGGACGGCAGGAAAGATGGAACTTGCCCTGCATAAAAAACTCGTGCCGCAGACTTTTCAGAAATGAGCCTGCGGCATGAGAAGTATTTAGATTGATTCTGGGGAGATTATTCCGTCACGGTACGCTGCCGTAATATCCTCCGCAGTAAGAAGCGGAAAAACTTTTGTTTTATAGCGTTCTTCAATCTGATGCCTTCCGCTGGCGGAAGTTCCGTCTTCAGGATATACATCGGCGATCACGGCGATGCCTGCGATTTTGACTTTTGCATATTTCAATAACCGGTCAAGGCGTTCGGAAAGGTTGGTTCCGGAATAGATCAAATCATCCACAATGACGATACGGTCTTCGTCCTGCGGTGTGTAGCCGCAGAACCAGCGTCCGCGGGAGTCCGGTATCATGCGGTCACAGCCGTAATGAACGGTTGTGCCATATTTTTCGAACATAGCGTAAGATGCCGCAGATGAAAAAGCAATGCCATGGTATGCAATACCGAGGATCATATCCGGAGCAAGATGATTGTCGCGGATACAGTCGGCAAAACAGCCGCCGATTTTTGCAATCTGTGCGTTGGTAGTAAATCTTTCTGTGTCAAGACGGAAATTTTCGATTTTTCCATTCGGAAAGGTCAGGACACCTCCTGCATACATCAAGCGGATCAGATTCTCTTTTTCAGTATAGCCGCCGCGACGATAACCAAGCAGTTCGTCGGTCGATACACCGAAATAATCCGCCAGAGCAGGAAGCAGCGCAATGTCCGGCATTGCCGAGCCGCATTCCCATTTGCTCACCGCTTGGGAGGAAACATGTAATTGTTCTGCAACCTGTTCCTGAGTAACTGCTTTGCTTTGCCGCAGTCGTTTGATATTTCTGCCGATTATATTCATTCGGATTCTCCTTGGATTATGGATGTGATGCAGGCCTGTCATCTGAATACTATTATACGGATGGAATCGTCAGGTGTCAATCGGCGTGAATTCGAGTTTTTTACAACTATCGGTTGGAGAAAATAGTATCCAGTTCATCCCAGTGTTCCGTCAGCCACAGGATTTCGTCGCGGAATCGTTCCACCTTCGGCGAGCATTCCGCGAAAAATTCCGGACGGATCCACCACGGCGCTTCGATGCACCACGTGATCCGCAGGATGTCCGGCAGATCGTTCACCTTCAGCGGCATATGAGCGGCATAGCCGTCAATAAACGCGCGGATTTTCGGAAAATCGAGTGTTCCGGAGCGGCTGTCCCATGCGAGGGACATCAGCGCGCGTCCGATATCGTGATACCGGAAGCTATAGCAGGAGCGGTCGAAATCGAGTACAGCGGTGACGCCGCGGTCATCAAACAGGATATTGTCGGGTGAAAAATCTTCATGCGCGATCCCCTTCGGCAGGCGTTCGAAAAAATCCGCGGAGAGGGCATTGAGGATGGGTTTCTGTGCAGCGACGGCGGCGCGGTATTTTACGGACGGAGCGGGATCGTTCCGCCGTGCGGTGTGGTTTTCCTTGAGTTCGGCGGGAATCCGTGCGCTGTCGATGGGATATCCCTTGGTACCTGCGTTCGTGAGCTGCGAGAAGGTACGGTGTATTTTTCCACAGGCGTTGCCGAGGTTGCGCATCTGTATTTCCGTTACGGTTTCGGGCGTTTCGATGTGTCCTTCGCAGAACGTCATGACCATGTAGACGGTACCCGCGCTGTCGCAGAGGAACCGCATCGGACGTCCGTCGGGAGCAAACAGGATCGTCGGGCAGGGAACCCCTGCTTCGCCTGCGATCCTCTGCCGGACAAGCGCCTCTTCAATCTGCCGAAGCTGGCGATCACCGAACCGTTTCCTGCTGAACTGCTTAATCAGAAAATCACCGCGGTTTGTCCGTGCTTTCCACTTCCGGTTGAGCCATCCGCCGTCCACGGTCTGTGCTTCGGGAATCTCAAGTCCGAACGTTTTCCGCAGATCTTCGAGAATTACCGGATCCATAAAAACCTCCTGTGAAAAAACAAACACCACCTGTTTACCAGATGGTGTACTGATCCGTAGGAGAATCGAACTCCTGTTTACGCCGTGAGAGGGCGTCGTCTTAGCCGCTTGACCAACGGACCTTTCTGCGGAAATTATTATATCACAGCAGTGGCGGAATTTCAAGTGCTTTCCTCAAAAATTCCTGCTTTTTTTTGATAGAGGGGAGAGGAAAGTCTGAGGGGAACCTTTCCTCTGAAAAGGTTCCCCCGGGAAAAAAACGATATTTGATAAACTTACGCTTCGGAAACGACTTCCTGCATCTTGCGTGCCCAGTCAACGATTGCCTGACGTTCTTCAAGGGTGATCTTCTTGCCGAAGATGCCGCACTTCTTGAGGTAGTACGCTTCTTCGAGAACGTTGGTGCCGGCCTGCTTGAGGATGTTGCGGAGGGTAGCTTCGCCGGAGCTCTTTTCGGGGCCGTCGATAACGAGGGCAACGTTCTGAGCGCGGTTCGGATAGAGTTCGCTGCAGAAACGTCTTACAGCGTCATTGGGTTCGCCGTTCATGGTAACAACGATGAGAACAAGGCGTTCCTTGTCTGCCGGATATGCCGGGGGAATATCGTTTACGAGACAGCCGCATGCCTGTCCGATTGCTTCTGCGTAGGTGACAACCTTGCCCTTCTTGGAAGAGTACATAACTCTCATTTTCATAGCCATAGTAATAATCCTCCTATGTATTTATGTGGAATGTGTCTGCCTTACATTATAGCATATTCTGTATGAATTTTTATAGCCCAATTCAACATTTTTTATAACTTTGTAGGATTGAACAAAAAAACACTTTGATTTTTTTGCAAAAGAGAAGAATTTTGGTGGTATTTTATAGTATCTTCTCCTTTAAACTACCTCGTCCTCTGTTGTCGGGGATTTTCTTCAAAAATTTACTCTGTCCGCGGTCCGGTGATTCCACGGAGCGCAAATGAAAATTCCCGTATTGACAGGAAGGGGCGAGTGTGATAAACTAAAGATAACCAAAATCATCGAAAGGCAGATTATTACAATGCTTATTACCGTCATCGGCAGAGGCCATTCCGGTACCCGTTCCATGTCCCACACCCTCACCGCGAGCGGCGTGTTCATGGGGGCTCCCCTCAACGGTTCCGGCGACCTCATTCCTCCGGAAAAAATGTACGACGCATGCCGCGTTTTCGCGAAGTATGTAAAGTACGAAGGCAACAACAAGTGGGACTTCAGCCAGGTCCAGACCTGCCCCATCCCCACCGAATTCACCACCCTCATCGAAGAATACCTCCACAGTGTCCTGACTTCCCCCGCGGAAAACAAGGGCTGGAAGATTCCCGAAACCACCCTCATCTATCCCTGGATCGTCCGTATGTTCCCGGACATCAAGTACATCTTCTGGGTACGTGACCCCCGTGACTGCATCCTCGGCGGCCATGTCACCGACGACCTGAATACCTTCGGCATCCAGTACGAAAAGACTGACGACGTCCGCCGCAACCGCGCGCTCAGCTGGTACTATCAGCGTGAAATCGTCCGCGCTACTCCCGTACCGAAGAATGCGCTCTACGTCCGCTTCGAAGATATGGTCTTCGACCAGGACAATACCCTCGCACGCATCTCCGACTACCTCGGCATCCCCATGGCAAAAATCGAAATGCGCCCCGATTCCGTCGGCCGCTACAAAACCGATACCGGCATCCACATGTACGACTTCTTCGAAGGCGACATGAAGGAACAGGGGTATGAGTTTGAATAAGTGATGTTTTTCGGGGAAGGAACTTTTTGAAAAAAGTTCCTTCCCCGAACCCCATCTTCAAAAACTTTCATACTATGTAAAAAGACAAAGTCAGTGCAGACCATTCGGAACAAAGTACCGTCTATAGACCGTACCTTGTACGAAGGGGCTGCACCCAACTCTGTCTTTTTCTTATTTGAAAAGGTTTTCGGAAGGGGTGTGGGGAAACCCTTTTCCTTAAAAAGGGTTTCCCCACGAAAAAACTTTAATTCTTCAATGCCTGCATCGGGGCGGGGATTCTTCCGCCTCTTGCGATGAATTTTTCGGAGGAGCGGTCGTTGTGGAGCTTCATGATGGGACCGCTGCCGAGGAGTCCGCCGAATTCGAGTTCTTCGCCCGGCTGCTTGCCGATGGCGGGGATCACACGGACGGCGGTGGTCTTGCTGTTGACCATACCGATTGCCGCTTCGTCCGCGATGATGGCGGAGATGGTGGACGCCGGGGTGTCTCCCGGGATGATGATCATGTCAAGACCTACGGAGCAGACGGCGGTCATGGCTTCGAGCTTTTCAATGGAGAGATCTTTGGAACGTGCCGCCGCGATCATGCCAGCATCTTCCGATACCGGAATGAACGCGCCGGAGAGACCGCCGACGTGGGACGACGCCATGACACCGCCCTTCTTGACCGCGTCGTTCAGCAGAGCGAGCGCTGCCGTGGTGCCATGGGTTCCGCAGATTTCCAGACCCATTTCTTCGAGAATGTGCGCGACCGAGTCGCCGACCGCCGGTGTCGGTGCGAGGGAAAGGTCAACGATGCCGAACGGTACGCCGAGCTTTTCCGACGCCGCCGTGCCGACGAGCTGACCCATACGGGTGATCTTGAATGCCGTCTTCTTGATGATGTCCGCAACTTCCGTCAGGTCGCCGTCCGGACACTTCTGCAGTGCGTGACGAACAACGCCCGGGCCGGATACGCCCACGTTGATTTCGCAGTCCGGTTCGCCGATGCCGTGGAACGCACCCGCCATGAACGGGTTGTCCTCCGGCGCGTTGCAGAATACGACAAGCTTCGCCGCGCCGATGCAGTTGTCATCCTTCGTCAGTTCCGCCGCACGGCGTACGACCTTGCCCATCATGCCGACCGCGTCCATGTTGATGCCCGCTTTCGTCGAGCCGATATTTACGGAAGAGCAGACGTGGGACGTGCAGGCGAGAGCTTCCGGAATGGATTCGATCAGTTCGCGGTCGCCCGCGGAAAATCCCTTGTGGACGAGCGCGGAGTAGCCGCCGATGAAGTTCACACCGACGGTCTGGCTGATTTTTTCGAGCGTCTGCGCATATTTTACCGGATTGCCGCCGGAAACCGCGGTCAGAAGTGCGATCGGAGTGACGGAAATGCGCTTGTTGATGATCGGAATGCCGTAAGTCTTTTCGATTTCGCAGCCCACGGGAACGAGACGTTCCGCGAGGCGGCAGACCTTGTCGTAGACCTTGCGGCAGGAGATGTCGATGTCACTGTCCGCGCAGTCGAGAAGGGAAATGCCCATCGTGATCGTGCGGATGTCGAGGTTTTCCGCGTCGATCATATGGACGGTTTCGAGAATATCTTTGGTGTTCAGCATGGTGTTCCTCCGGCTCAGATGTGGTGCATGGAGTTGAAGATGTCTTCGTGCATGACGTGGATCTTCATGCCGATCTGATCGCCGAGTTCGACGAGGGCGTTCTGAAGATCGGTGAAGTCGCAGGTGATCTTCGTGATGTCAACGAGCATGACCATGGCAAAGAGGTCTTCCATGACGGACTGGGTGACTTCGATGATATTGGCGTTGTGTTCGGCGCAGCGGGTGCTGACCTTTGCGAGAATACCGACGGTATCGTGACCGATAACGGTGATAACAGCTTTCATTTGTATATACTCCTGCAGGGGATTTATAAAATAATATTTATTATATCACAGAACAAAGTTTTTGGAAAGACGGAAAATGAATTTTTCCGGAAAAAATCCCGCGGAACTCTCTGAAAAAGTTCCGCGGGAAATCGGATTCCGGTGACAATCAGTCCGGAATGCCTGCATAGGCGTCGATAACTCTCTGCACAATTTTTGCGAAGGATTTGGAATTCTTGGAATACAGCGATGCAAGATTTTCCGCGCCGCTTGCCTGAACGCTTGCCAGATAGCTGGTGTAGACGTTCCACGAGCCGTAGCAGGTGGAGTAGTCAAAGGTACGGTTGCCGGTCAGGATGTCGAGCATTTCCGTGGTGTCCTGGTCACGCGCGATCTTGCCCTTGAGCGTGGTATCGTAGTAAGCGTCGATCAGATACAGGTCGGAATAAACCGCCATGGCTTCCGTGACCGTACCGACCATGTCCGTGTCGGCGACGCTGAGCGGGATGCACATGGCCTGTGCGGTCGCTTCCATGGAGGTGGTGTAGTATCCCTGATCTTCCGACCACATCGGGAAGGGAAGGATACCGAAATCGTTTTCCATATTGTCGCGGATGCCGATGACGGAGCCGAGCTGCATGATGTAGAACAGGCTCTTGTCCGTGTAGAAGGCGTTGTATCCCCAGCTGTCGTCGTTGACGATGACGGTCAGGTTCTTGTCGTTCAGCAGGCTGCTGACCTTTTCCGTGACCTGAATGACCGGTTCGGAGGCATAATTGAGGATGAAATTGTCGCCTTCTTCGCCATTTTCAAGGATAACGAGCTGTACGCCGCCGCCGTTGACCAGGGACAGGTACTGACCGATGCCGGTGACGAGACCGTAGGTATCCCCTTCGTCGCGCACACCGCTGCCGTTGGCGTCGGAAGAAACCGTCTGCATCATTTCGCCCATCTTATCCAGCGTCCAGCGCTGTTCCCGGACGAGATCGTAGGGGTTTTCCAGCTGATTGTTGTTGATCAGAACCTTGGAGAAGTACATGGCACTGCACCCTTCCATCGTGTGGACGTTGATGTCGTTGCACGCGAAGAAGAGCTTGTCGTTGATCGCCAGCGCCTTGACCGAGTCGACGTCCCACCACTTGGCTTCCAGATCGAACGCGGAGACGGATTTCAGATTTTTCAGATTGCCTGCCTGCGCCGTGGGAATCAGATTGTTGATCCGTTCCCATACGACGGAGTAGTCATCGCTGTTCGCCTGGACCGCTCTCTGGAGTTCCGGAACGGCTTCCGTGGTTTCCTGCGAGGTGATATTGACGTTATACCGTTCTTCCACGAACTGATTCCGTTCGTAGACAGTGTCGTTGATGATTTCCCCGGTGATTTCTTCGCTGTTCAGGGAGATGATCCACCAGTTCGAGTTGGTGTCACCGAGCATATGATAGTTTGCTCCGCCGAAATCCTTCACCGGGAGTTCTTCCAGAGGATTGACTTCCACTTCTTCCAGTACGGTTTCCGCCGCATCCGCCGAAATTTCGCCGCCGACCTTTGCCGGATCTTCGGAGGTTGTTTCACTGCACGAGGTCAGGAAAGTACCTGCGAGCAGAGAACAGAGGAGCAGAAGGGTGATGAGTTTTTGGGATTTTCTCATAATTACCTCTTTATTTTAGGATTTTTTCATATTTTAACACACAAATATATATATTGTTAATAAATTATGAATTACATTTAATCAATAGACTCATCTGAATCAAATAATTTATGGATTGTTAGAAATTATCTGTATTCTCTTACTTCTTCAATAATTCCTTCATTGCCTTCCATCCGGCGTCCGCGTAGAACCGGTGTCCGCCGTCACCGACGACCATCGCGCAGCTGTCGGGAACGCCCGCCGCTCCGTACAGCTCTTTGATGATGCCGAACGTTTCTTCAACCCCCTTCAGCGGGAAAATCGGGTCGTCCTTGCCGCAGACCACGACGAGTTTCTTCGGCGCGATCATTGCCGCGAGGTCGCCCATGTCGAAGAATTTCGCGATGCGCGGGACGTAGTTGCAGGAGCAGTGGTGCAGATTCACGATGGAATCGCGGTAGGTGCAGACCGCGCAGGACGGCATGAAGCCGTCGAAGCGGTGTTCGAGACACGCCGTGTAGTAGGTCGCCGTGCCGCCGCCGGAGTTGCCCGTGAGAACGGAACCGTCCATGGTGACAAGGTCACCGAAGTGGCGCAGAACCGCGTCAAGCGCACGGCTGACGTCCCAGATACGTTCGCCGATAAGGGTACGTCCGAGCAGGAACGCGGTCATCGCCGGACGTTCGCATGCAGGGCCATTCGCCGTGCCGCCGCACTTTCCGAAGGCACGCTGTTCGATCGCGAGCGCCGCATAGCCTTCCTTTACCGCACGTACGGCAAAATCGCGGTCGCCGCCCTTGATGGTTTCTTCATCGCCGGGATAGATCGGCACGCCGAGCGAGATGTGTGATCCCTTCGCGTGTCCCTGAAGGCAGACGCAGAGCGGGAGAGGACCGTCCTGTTCTTTCGGCAGAAGCAGGTCGCAGTGCGTAAAGTAACCTTCCTCGGTCTGAAGCATGAAGTGGATCCGACGGTTTCCGTTCAGCTCGCCGTCTTCCGTGATCTCGAAAATCGGTTCGCATTCGACGAATTCGTCCATCCCGAGCAGATCGCGCAGGGTTTCCGTGCAGGTTTCGCGCCACGTTTCCATGTCGACGGAACCGTCCCAGCGCAGGAGCGGACGCATATCCGCCGCCAGTTCGATGTGATGCTGCAAAGGCTGTGTGTTCATGATGTTCCTCCGTTCTGAATTGTCCTTTTTTGTGTATTATAGCATAAGCTTCCGTGAGTTTCAAGAGAGAAATCCGACATTGTGCGCGGAAAACTCGACAATCCCACAGGCATCCGTTATAATTCTGCTATACGGAGGAAAAAGCATGTATGCCGCGGCGAACCCGTCTGGGTCAGTGAATACGACGGAACGTACTGGAAGCCTGGAAGCCCGGGAACCGTGAGGACGGCTGGGGTTACGGCTCCGAACCGGCGTCCGGGGCAGCGTTCGCGGAACGTTATGCCGGACTGACGAAGGTTTTTCCCGGACATCCGCGCATCTGCGTCTTCTGCTGCACGCAGCTCACGGACATCGGACAGGAGCAGAACGGTCTCTGCGCCTGCGGCCGCCCGAAGTTCTCCGAAGAAACCTGCGCGAAGATCCGCGAAGCCAACGTGACCCGCGCGGCGGTGGAATAAGAATAAAAAAACGGGAGATGCCGGATATCCGGTACCTCCCGTGAGTGTTTTCAAAGAAGAACGAGTTTTTCGCGTACCTTTTCGGCTTCGCTGAGGATGATCGTCCGTTCGGAGAAGGGAACTTTTTCACCTTCGATGAGCTGATACGTTTCGTGCCCCTTCCCGGCGAAGAGAAGGATGTCTCCTTCCTCCGCGATACGTACGGCAAAGCGGACGGCTTCTTCGCGGTCGGCGATGGTCGTGTACAGGGCGTTTTTGTCCATGTGCGAGACGATCTCGTCGATGATGGCGTTCGGATCCTCAAAGTTCGGGTTGTCGGACGTGATGATCGAGTAGTCCGCAAGGGCGGAAGCGGCTTCCGCGAGTTCCTGACGGCGTTCCTGCGTCCGTCCGCCGACCGTACCGAAAATGCAGATCAGACGTTTCGGTGTGTATGTACGCAGTTCGCGGAGCGCGGTGGAAAGACTCAGACCGTTGTGCGCGTAGTCGATGAGGAAAGTCGCGCCCGGAACGGCATCCACGACCTCAAAGCGGCCGGTGATGGAGATTTTCCGCAGGGCATCGGCACAGCCGCCGACGGTTACGCCGTAACGGGTGCAGGCGGCGATTGCCGCAAGACCGTTGTAAATGCTGAACGAACCGGGGGTACGGAGGCGTACGGCGGTGCGTTCCCCTTCGTATGCGACGGCAAAGTCGATCCCGAGGGAGGTGGAATCGCGGTAGGGGAGCAGATCGGAGCCGCGGAAATCCGCATCGTTCCGGATAGCATAGGAAATCCGGTTCGCGTCGGTTCCCTCGACCATGTACATACCGTGCGGGTCGTCGGCGTTCCAGATGACGTTTTTCGCACCGAAATCCGTGTAGAGACGGCGTTTCGCGTCGCGGTATTCCTCAAAGGAGGCGTGTTCCGTCGGACCGATGTGGTCGCGTCCGAGGTTGGTGAACAGGACGGTGTCGAAGGTCAGACCGTCCACGCGGTGCGTGCAGGGAGCGAGCGAGGAGACTTCCATAACGACATGGGTCACGCCCGCTTCGGCCATAGCGAGAAAATGGCGGTGAAGTTCGCGGCTTTCCGGCGTGGTGTTGACGGTTTCAAAGTACCGTCCCAGATAGGTAATGCCGTTCGAACCGATGTAGGCACAGCGGAATCCGCGTGCGCAGAGAATTTCCTTGATGAGAATGGCCGTGGTGGTCTTGCCCTTGGTACCGCCGACACCGATGAGAGTGAGCCGGTCGGCAGGATTTCCGTAGAAAACCGCGGACAGAACGGCAAGTGCGGCGCGGGAGGACTCTACAACGACCTGGACTGCGTCCTCCGGAAGATCGAGAACCCGTTCCACCACAAACGCGCGGCAGCCGGCTTCGTAGACCTTTCCGGCGTAGGAATGACCGTCGGTAACCGCCCCGGGCATGCAGAAGAACAGACTTCCGGCGACCGTTTTGCGGGAATCGTACTCAACGTCCGTGATGACGGGATCGCCGGTGCCGCAGAGACGGCAGGGATAGTTCCGGATCAGTTCGGAAAGAAGAATGGACATAAGGAAAGCTCCTTTGATTTACTGAATGTCGTAGGAGGAGGGGAACCCGGTGGTTTTGTGTCCCATCAGGCGGATGGCACAGGCGGCGAGAACGGTGAGCGAGTCGACGATGCGCGGGTCGTCCGTCATTTTCTTCCCGATGAGGGAAAGTTCCGTACAGCCGAGGATGGCGCAGTCACAGCCGTCCGCGAACAGCGGATCGACGATGGCGTACAGTTCCGCCGGGGCGGGAATCACGCCGCTCTTGACCTTGCCGTAGATGATGTCCATGATGGCACGCTGTCCTGCTTCGTCGGGGACCGCCCATTCCATGCCGTTCTGCTCCAGTTCCAGCTGGTACGAGCGGGTCGAAACGGTACCCTCGGTCGCGAGGATGACGGGCTTTCTGAAGCCGCACCGCTTCAGGTGAAGAACGGTTTCGGTGATGATGCTCGGCATCGGAACGTTCACGGAATCGCGCACCGCGTCGATGAAGTAATGCGCGGTGTTGCAGGGGATGACGATCGCCGTCGCGCCGTACTGTTCAAGCGAACGGGCGTCGTCGATCATGGCCGGGAGCGGATTTCTGTCACTTCTGCCGACGATGTAATCGGTACGGTCGGGGGTCGTCGCACGGCTCGAAAGGATGATGTCGATGTGATCCTGATCGCACGCTGCAGCGGTGTGCTCGGTAATCAGCTCGTAGAAATACGCGCTTGCCATCGGTCCGAGACCTCCGAGGATGCCGAGAAGCTGACGTTTTTCAGTTGTGCTCATAAATCAACCCTTTTTGACGCAGTAGATCTTGTATTTCTTCTTCTGACGGCGAAGCTGTTCGAGAACGCAGATGAAACGGAGGGGATTGAGCACGAAGTCGGGCTTGTACCATACGGAGGAGCTTTCGTTTCCTTCGCGGTCGAGCTTCTTTGCGGTTTCAACGAGCTGACGGTCGTCGGTGTAGGCGTAGACGGTGCTGCGCGGAATGTGGTGCCAGAAGACGCTCTTGTCACAGCGGATGCAGTCGTCGCCTTCGGATTCGAAAACTTCCGCCGCGAGCTTCGCGAGGTTGATGCCGGCTGCGGTGACATAGTAATTGCTGCGTCCGTGACGGAGGTTGACTTCGAAGACGCGGTAGTCGTCCTTGGTGCCTTCGCGGAGCTTGATGTCGAAGTTGGAGTAGCCGGTGTAGCCCATATCCTCAAGCATGTCCTTCAGCTTTTCGGAGAGCGGGAAGGATGTAACCGGTTCGGTGACGATCGCGGCATGGTTGCCGAGTCCCTTCGGGGTGTGTTCCTCGAGCATCGTGTGGCCGAGGCACATCGCGCGTACCTTGCCGTTTTTGTCGGAGAAGGCAGTGAATACGCGCATCTGGGAGTCGCCGCCGTCGATGAATTCCTGAAGGATCATCTTGTCGGGGTAACCCGCGCCGTAGATTTCGTTCATGATCTTTTCCGCTTCTTCGGGGGAATCGGCGGTATAGACCTTTTTCATGCCGTCAAAGGGGAACTTCCAGTAGTCTGCGGAAGAGGACGGCTTGACGATGATCGGGTACTTGAAGCCGAGCTTTTCCGCCGTCAGTTCGGACGCAGGGGTCTTGCCGGTCAGAACGACGGTGTCCGGATAGGGAATGCCGAACTTGTCGCAGGTTTCGTAGAATTCCGCCTTCTTCGCGACGGTTTCGAGAACGTCCACGGACGGATAGGGGCAGAGATAGTCGGACAGCTCTTCCTTGTTGCGGATAATCATTTCGACATATTCGTCGGTGCATCCGAAGAGGATGAGCTTTTCCCCGAGATGTGCGTCCGCGAACCGGTGAAGCGTGTCGAGCATGACGGGGTTTTCATCGATCTTCGGAACGCAGGTGAAGTGGATGATTTTCGAATATTTGGTTGCAGAAACGGCATAGCGGCCGAATGCGTAGGATTTTACGCCGTACTGTTCGTGGAACGCACGGGCGAGGTTGTAGCAGTTTAAGTCTGCCCCGAGAATGACGGGAGTGATTTTCTTATCCATGATGTACCTCACTTTGCGCGGCGCATTGCGTCGCCTTCGATAAACTCTTTATGCCAGGTCAGGAAGGTGTAGACCGTCCAGATTTTTCTCTGATTGTTCGCCGTACCCGCCTTGTGGTCGTCGAGCAGTTTCATAAGCGCGTCGGTGTCGAAATATTCCGCCGCCGCGTCGGAGGTGAAGTATTCCTTTACGATGTTGTAGTACTTGTCCTCGCGGAGCCACTGACGGATCGGTACGGGGAAGCCCTTCTTCGGACGGTGCGCCCATTCGTCGGGCAGGGTCTTGTTTGCCGCCGTACGGAGAACCGCCTTGGTGTCGTTTCCGTCAATCTTGTACTTGTGGGGGAGTTCCTGTGCTTCCCGCATGACTTCCTTGTCAAGGTAGGGAACGCGCAGTTCGAGCGAATGTGCCATGCTCATTTTGTCCGCCTTCAGCAGGATGTCGCCGGGCAGCCACAGGTTCATGTCGAGGTACTGCTTTTTTTCGAGTTCGGAGAGATGCCCCACTTTGTCGTAGACCGGACGGGTGATATCCTTCACGGACGGGCCTTTTTTGTATTTGTCCTTCAGAATGGCGACCGCTTCGTTTTCGGGGAAGACGAGCGCCTGACCGATGAAGTGGTCTTCCGGGACGCCGCTGTTCTTGATGATGAAGTCGTGACCCTTGAAGTAGGGGAGTTTCTTCGCGATTCCTGCGGCACCTCTGCGGAGGAAGCCGGGGATTTTGCGGTACTTTGCCGAAAGTCCGCGCACGTCGTATTCTTCGTAACCCGCGTAGATTTCGTCTGCACCTTCGCCGGAGAGAACGACGGTGACGTGTTCCGCCGCCAGCTTCGAGAGGAAGTACAGCGGGACGGAGGACGGGTTCGACTGCGGCTCGTCCATGTGGTACTGGATGGTCGGGAAGGCGTCGAAGCATTCGTCCGCGGTGATGTGGCGGAGGTAGTTCTGCACGCCGAGACGCTTCGAGAGTTCCGCCGCTTCGCTGGTTTCGTCGAACTTTTCGTAGTTGAAGCCGACGGAGAAGGTGTCATTCGGCATGAGAACGGCGGTGATGTAGGAGGAGTCGACGCCGCCGGAGAGGAAGGAGCCGACCTTTACGTCGCTGATGCGGTGCGCGGCAACGGATTCATGCACGCGTGCGTCGATCTGTTCCGCACATTCGGCGTAGGACATAGAGGTTTTCTTCGAAAAATCGACGTCCCAGTAGCGGGTTTTGGTGAGCGTGCCGTTTTTGTAGGTGAAATAATGCGCCGGCGGGAGCTTGAACGTTCCCTTGAAGAAGGTTTCCTCCATGGAGGAATACTGGAACGTCAGGTAGGGACGGAGCGCGTTTTCGTTGACTTCGGGATGGAAATCGGGATGTTCGAGGAAGCTCTTGATTTCCGAGCCGAACAGGAGCGCACCTTTTTCTGTCTTGTAGTAATAGAACGGCTTGATGCCGAAGGGGTCGCGGGCGCCGTAGAGGGTGCCGGTCTTTGTGTCATAAATGACGAAGCCGAACATGCCGCGCAGTTTTTCCGCGAGCTTTTCGCCCCATTCTTCGTAGCCGTGAACGAGAACTTCGGTGTCGCAGCGGGTCTTGAAGACATGTCCTGCGGAGATGAGCTGTTCGCGCAGTTCCATGAAGTTGTAGATTTCGCCGTTGAAGGTGATGACGACGGAGCCGTCTTCGTTGTACATCGGCTGGGAACCGTCCGCGAGGTCGATGATGGAGAGACGGCGGAAGCCGAGAGTGACGGCGTCAAGTTCCGTTTCGCCGCTCATATGAAAGCCGCCGGAGTCGGGACCGCGGTGGATGATCCGGTCCGCCATGCGGCGGATGACATCCTCGCGGCGGTCAACGATTCCGGTAAATCCGATAAAACCGCACATATATTTAAAACCTTTCGATAACGATAATTTAAGGTGGTGAATTCATTTATTTTTTATTATACCACAAATTGTATGACAAATAAATAGTGCAAAACACAAATTTTTCGTGACGGAACGGAATTTTCACGGCAAGACTGATGCATTCCGCACAACGGAAGATTAAAACGGGATTAGAATTCCATTACAATATGAAAAAATCTCCCGCCGGCATGAATTTTTATGATATAATGAAGTCATCCAAAGACACGGAGGTAATTCAATTGAGATTTCTCGGAAATATTTTATGGTTTGTCCTCGGCGGATTTCTTGCGGCGCTCTCGTGGTTTGTGTACGGTCTGCTGTGGTGCCTGACGATCGTCGGGATTCCGCTCGGCGTGCAGTGTTTCAAATTTGCGAAACTGTCGTGCTGTCCGTTCGGGAAGCATGTCCGCTGGAGCGACGGCGCGGTTTCGCTGATCGTGAACGTCCTGTGGATCATCCTCTCCGGCGTTCCGCTGGCGATCGAACACCTGACGATCGGGCTGATCCTGTGTGTGACAATCATCGGCATCCCCTTCGGAAAGCAGCATTTCAAACTGGCAAAACTGGCGCTCATGCCGTTCGGCGCGGAAGTGGTGAGATAAAAATATAAAGTGATTGGGGAGAAACTTTTTGCAAAAAGTTTCTCCCCAAACCCCTTTTCAAAAAACTTTAAACAGGATAATGACAGAGTGCAGTGCGGATTTTTTGAAAAAAGTTTGAAAATCCGCCAGCACTTCCGGATTCCGCGGTACTCTTATAACAGGAAGCTGCAAAAATAAATTCGAAAGGATGCCTTACATCATGCTGGACGACGCAACGATCCGCTGCTATGCCGAAAAAATCTACGGCTTTGCGTATTCAAAAACCGGAAATTCCGCTGATGCCGCCGACCTTTCGCAGGAGATCCTGCTGAATCTGTGCACCGCCGATTTTGAAGGCGTGGAGAACATGGACGCGTTCATTCACACCGTCTGCCGGTATACGTGGTCGAAATTTCTGCGGAAAAACAAACCGGCGTGGGACGCGGTGACGGTGTCCGGGAAGCTGGAGGATTATGTGGATTTCACGGATCACCGGACACCGGAGGAATGTGTGAGCGAGCGGGAGACGTACGACTGTCTGCGGCGGGAGGTCATGTACCTCTCGGGTGTGCGGCGGGAGATCATCATCCTGTATTACTATGAACGCATGAATGCGGCGGAAATCGGGGAACGGCTCGGTCTTGCGCCGTCGACGGTGCGGTGGCACCTTTCGAAAATCCGCAGCGATCTGAAGGAGAGAATCACTATGACGGACGAAATCTACCGACCCAAAAAACTGAACGTGGGTCACTACGGTTACTGGCGCAGCAGAGTATACGCCGCACTGGAATCCGACCTGCTGATGCAGAACATTGTCTACATCTGCCGGAAAACGCCGCTGTCTGTGGAAGACATTTCACGCACCCTCGGCGTGGCGGCGGTGTATCTCGAAGATAAACTTGCCGACCTGTGTTCGATGGAGTATATGGTGGAGAAAAACGGAAAGTACCGCACGAATTTCTTTATCCGGGATGTCACGTTCGATCTGGCGCATCTGCGGTATCGGATGGAGCACGCGCCGTTTGTCGCGGAGGAATTCGACCGCGCGCTGAACGCGGTCTGGGACGAGCTGACCGGTGTCGGCTTCGTCGGCTGTGACCTGCCGGAAAACGATCTGAAATGGGACATTTACGCGTATTTCCTCATGCGGGTGATCGGTCGGCTGGACGACCGGATGATCGCGGAACTCGGTCTGGAACACGGCGCACCGATGCGTCCGGACGGGTCGAAGCACTGGGTACGCGCGGGAATCACGAAGGAGGAACTGAACGCTTCGCCGGATATGACGGACGAAATGCGGGAATATATAGAAAATTCCGGTTACTACGGATTGAAAAGCTCGAGTAATTCTGACGGTTCGGTGCGGTCGTACCAGTATGATCTGAGGATACTTGGTATGAAAGACTATTACGGACGGGATATGAAACAGGACAAAATCACCATGCTGTCCTGTGCGGCGGAGCATCAGCGGAGGGGCGAACGCGGGAACGATTTTGAAAGAGAACAGTTCGCACTTCTGTCACAGGAAGGCTACGTCACGATCACGGAAGGATATGCCCGGCTGAACGTCCCGTATATCAACCGTGCGGAGATGGCGAAGGTGAACGAAATTCTCGACCGCGCGGCGGCGATGATGGATACGGAAGCGGTTTACGCGAAGTTCATCGGCTACGCGGAGTATATCGACCGGTTCATCCCCGACTATGTATGTGCAAACGAGAGGGCGCATTACCGTACCTCGTTCGACCCGCACGCGGCAGTGCTGTGGCACCTTATGGACACCGGACGGCTGAAAATTCCGGAAAATCTCGGTGCGGCATGCACGATTGTGTATGAATGTATTTATGACGCATAATAGTGAAAAGGTGAAGTCAACGCCATGGCGTTGACTTCACCTTTCTTAACGATCCGCTTTTTCCCATTCTTCTTTCAGAATCCCGTACATATACTCGTCGTGCCATTCGCCGCGGCAGTACCGCGCCTGTTTGAATTCCGCCTCGCGCCGCATTCCGATCTTCTCCATCACGCGGTACGAACCGTAGTTTTCCCCATCACACGTCGCGTAAACCCGATGCACGCCCAGCGTGCCGAACGCGTAGTCCACCATCGCACGTGCCGCTTCCGACGTGTACCCCTGCTTCCAGTAATCGCGGTGCAGGATCCAGCCGAGATTTGCCTGAGTTGCGAAGCAACTCAATCCGTCCTCGTCGAGGAACAGTCCGCATCCGCCGATGACCCTGCCCGTCTCCTTCTGAACCATGACAAATTCATGATCCGTGATTCTTTCCTGCGCCCACGCTTTCTCGCAGTGCAGGAGATAGTCACGGGTCATTTTTTCGTCGTTCGGTCCCCACGACATGTACTTCGTGTTCTCCGGACTTCCCGCGTACGCGTGAACGGCTTCGAAGTCCCCGATGCCCGCCGGACGGAGTGTCAGACGGGGCGTGTCAAGGGTCAGCTTTGCCGGAATGCCGGTTTTCTGCATTTCCTCCCACTCGTCACGGAGCAGGGAATAGGCTTCGATGTCGAGGTATTCGCCCCACGCGGAGCGGAATTCCTGCCGCTGACGTCCTTCCCATGTGAAGCCGCATTTGCGCGCGACCTTGCCGGAGCCGGGATTTTTCGACGCATGGCGGATCACCAGACGGTGCGCACCGACCTCGCGGAAGAGAAAATCGCGGACGGCGGATACAGCTTCGGGCATGATCCCCTGATTCCAGTGCGCGGCGGAGAGGCAGTAGCCGAACTCCATGTATTCGCTCTTATCGGACTGCCGGACGATCGAGACGTTGCCGACCGCGTGACCGTCACGGGTGATGACCCAGTTGTAGTACGCGGGATTTTCGTAGTTCGGAATCCACAGCGCGAGCAGTTCGGCGGTCGCTTCGGGGGATTCGTGGGGCATCCACGTGAGGTATTTCGTGACGCGCGGGTCGGACGCACAGTTTTCGTACATCTCTTGCGCGTCCTCCACGATGAAGGGACGCAGGAGCAGACGCGGCGTTGCGATGGTTTTGGTTCCTTTATGGTTTAACATGGTAATTTTCCTTTCAATTTTCTGATTATCGTTTGATCCAGTAACGCTGGATGACCGTACCGCCGGCCGTGACTTCGTTTTCGAGAACGCCGCCGTTTTTGACGATCGTCCGCGCGGAGGAGGGATTGTCTTTGTCACAGCACATCAGTACTTCGCGGATGCCGAGCCGGTCACATTCTTCGAGTGCGAGCGCGATCATTTTTGTTCCGTACCCCTTTCCGCGTTCGCCCGGACGGATGCCGTCGCCGATGTGACCGCCGGAAAAGAGAAGGCGTTCGTTCAGGCAATGCCGGATGTTGACCGCGCCGACGAAGATGTTCCGGTCGGTATCGAGGCAGAAAAAGGTGGAGTCGGGGACGTGGATTCCGTCGGATTCCCGGACTTCCAGGCTGTCAAGGTAGGCGGGGAAGTCGTGGCAGTCGCATTTGCGGATCGCCCACGGGATGATTTTTTCGCCGGAGGCTGTCCATTCGTCCATCATGCCGCAGAGCTGAGGACGATATTCTTCGGTGAGTTTTACGAGTTTCAGCATGACGGTTCCTCCGTTTTCGTTTTTCTCCCAACGTACATCAGATGTTCCGACCACGTAAGATATTCCGGTTTTTCACAGAGATGTTCCGAGCGGTCGAGCCATGCTTCGATGACAGCGGGAGAGCAGGCCATGATTTTTTCTTCACAGGGGGACAGAATTCCTTCCTGGCCGAAAAAGTGGAGTTTTTCCAGCCCGAACCGGTTCATGAATTCCTCCGTGTCGATAATCTGTGAGAAGTATGCGCGGGTGAACGCGTCGCCGGAATAGCTTTTTCCTTCGCGGAAGCATCGGCGGAATTCAATATCCGGCAGTTCCTGCGAGAGAATCATCTCCGGATGCAGCATTTCAAAAATGATCCCGCCCATCATGCCGATGAATGACGCGAACAGGATACCACCCGGTTTCAGCAGGGCAAGCGCGGCGTTCACCGCCGCCGTGCGTTCGTCCTCCGTCAGCAGATGATACAGCGGTCCCATCAGCAGAACATGGTCGAACTGCCGTCCTGCAAGAATTTTGTCCGCTTCACAGGCGTCCCCCGGTACGGCTTCGATTTCTACCCCCGCTTCTTCCGCATGGAGTTTTGCAGCACGGACATTTTCGTCCGAGAGGTCGAGCAGAGTCACGCGGCATCCGCACTCTGCCAGACGGACGGAATACCGTCCCGGACCGCCGCCGATGTCGAGGACGGTGTCGCCTTTTTGGATATACCGGTCGAGGAAGCGGCAGGTCAGCAGAAATTCCGGACGGTTTTCGATCCGTTGCCACTCATGCTCCGTTCCGCTGTCATAAAACTGACGGATGATGTCACGGTCGTTCATAATGTTTCCTCCAGTCTCAGTTCCATTCGCTGCATGACCGGCCGCATCCCCATTGCCCCGTAAAACGCAATGGCATTCCCGTTGAAGCAGTACACGCCAAGCTCGATGTTCCTGCACCCCGCTTCGCGTGCCTGCGTGATACATCGTTCAAACAGGGCGGTCGCGATGCCGTGACGGCGGTGCCGTTCGGCAACGCAGATATCATCGATGTAGAACGTGTCAAAATCCACGTACGACGGATGATTCAGGATGTGCCTGACCATGGCAAAGACATATCCTGCGACCTCTCCGTCCGCTTCCGCGATGAAAATGCGGTGATCGGGATTGGTCAGCCTTGCGAAAAAGTCGTTTTCGCTGTAGTAATGTGCTTCCGTGCGGAACAGATCGGGGCGTCCGTTGTGGTGCAGGTCCGCGATCTCCTTCTGAATCGGTATGATCCGGATGCGGTCGTCCATGACCGCGCGTCTTGTCGTGATTGTCATGAGGTTATCCTTCCTTCCGTAAAATATCCAGTGTGTGATGTGAGATCCCCACCATATCCGCACGTTCGCAGACGGCGAAGTGGTAATTCAGGTACTGTTCGAATTCCGCGTCGTCGAGGGAGTCGACCATGTCCTCAAAATACTTCGTGTACATGTCCGTACCGACAAAATGCAGGCGTTCGGCGGGAAGTCCGTCCGTGAAGCGTCGGATGTCTTCCTGTCTCCAGAGGACGAACAGCTGCTCCGGTGTGGATGCGAGTTTGAATGTCTCCCGGTCGACAAGCCCCTGCAGACTTTCGTCAAAGACCTTGTGCCGTCCGAAGAGGTACTGGATGACCGTCGCGTCGTTCATGCAGTACGCCGCCATCAGGATGCCGCCCTTTTTCGTGACGCGGACGGCTTCGGAGAGGGCTTTGGCACAGTCTTCGTCCGTGAACAGGTGGTACATTGGACCGAGCAGGAGAACGATGTCGTACGTGTTGTCCGCAAACATGGTCAGATCGGTCGCGTTTCCTTCGAAAATGCGGACGTTTTCGCCGTCCCCGGTGTTCGCACGGAACAGCTCAATGTTGTGCGGGATCAGTTCGACGGCGTCGACTTTGTATCCCTGACGGGCGAAGTAATGCGAATAGCGTCCGCTGGCCGCGCCGATCTCGAGGATCTTCATGCCGGGTTCGAGATACCGTCCGATATAGCGGACGGTCGTGAGGAATTCGACGGAACCGTGGCGGGATGCAAAACGTTCGTGTTCGTCGCGTGCGCTGTAGTAGCTGTTGAGAAAGTCGAATGCGGTGTTCATGGTAATGTACCTCCTGTGAATTTTGAAAATGAATATAAAAAGACGGTGTCCGGATAAAAATTTATCGGTACACCGTCGGGTTTATGAATTTTATACTTCCAGAATTATGAGGGTATTGTATAATTATGGGTATAAAAAGGAAAACCCGGACGGCTGAAACGCGGTATAATCGGCGTTCCATGCGGGATAGGAGATCACATTCATATTCACTTTGACATTCATGCAGATATGCAGGTTCTTATCCATCGTGACGGGTTCCTTTCGTTGATTTTGAAAAATTTGACCGTATTATACCACTCTTCCGGACGTTTGTCAACCGGATAATTCAAAAATGCGACTTCAATAGTTCACAAAAAATACAAACTTTTGCGGAGCTGTGTTGTAAAATCGGCCGAAATGTGATAGAATGGGGAAAAATCACGAACAATACCGGAGGATTTTTATGTACCTCTTTGACCATACGATTGTTGACCTGGACGGCTGGGCGGCGGTGTTTCAGAACATCGAAGCGTTCGAGCCGCTCGTGCGTCATATCCTTGGCCGGCACGGACTTCCGCAGACGGAGATTGCGAACACCACGCCCGGTTCCCATGCCGTTTTCCGCGCGGGGAAGTACCTCGTCAAGGTTTACGCGCCCGACTGTTTCGGCTGGCCGTGCGAGAGCGATTTTCTCACGGAGATCGCGGCGATGCGCCGCGCGAACCGTCTCGGCATTTCCGTTCCCGACCTCGTCGCGCACGGACGGGTTTATGACCGGTACGAGTTCCGCTACCTCATCCAGACGTTCGTTCACGGGACGGAATTCGGAAAAACAGAGCTGTCCGCCGACGAAAAGGTGAACGTCGGAAAACAGCTCCGGGGGATCTGTGACAGAATGAACGTTCCGTGCGAACGGTTCAACGATTACGATTTCATTGAGGATGCGATCGACGACGACGAATGGGACGGCTTCCCGGCGGATTTCCGGCAGTCACGTGCGGATTACATCCGGAACCATCCCCACGGTACACCCGTGTACGTCCACGGTGACATCCATGCCGACAACGCCATTCTCGGAGACGACGGTGCAATCTGGATCCTCGATTTCGCGGATTCCGTGACCGCTCCCGTGGAATACGAATACGCGTCGCTGTTTCCGGGACTGTTCCGTCTGGAAGCGCCGTATCTCAACGGATTTTTCGGCGAATGGGACGCGGAGACCGTGGCGGAACAGCTCACATACGGGTTCTGCCTGCACCGGTTCGGCGCGCACATCATCGGCGATCTTACCGACGACCGCTCCGCTCTGCACAATGTGGACGACCTGCGGAACGTGATCCGGCAGATCATCCTGCGCGGAGGGATGGACGTCTGATTAACGGACGAGCCAGAGGGACTTTTCCGCGGTGATCTCTTCCTTGAAGGTGAGCAGACCGCCGTCCTTCGTGAAGGGCACATTCACGCCGTCGGCGAGGACATAGTGGATCTCCATGTCTGCGGGGATGCGGAGGCTCTTCAGCGGAAGTTTACCGCCGATGACGTCGATCTTGACGTGGTTGTCTTCCGCACCGAAACGGACATTGCCCCAGCCGCAGTCGAGCGACCAGATGGTGCGGAATCCGCGGCGGTCGACGATCGGTTCGAAGCCGATTTGTTTCTTCGTCATGTCGAATGTGAAGCCCGCGAAGATCGGGAGGAAGGAGAAGCTTGCCATGCTGCGTGCATAGTTGGAGCCGCATTCGATCTCGTTCCACGGGTTGCGCTTTTCGCCGTCGTAGCGGTCGCGGACGGAGCGGACGATCTCAAGCCCTTCGTCGATCATGCCTTCGGAGATCATCAGACCGGCGAGGGCATATTCGAAGCCGTGCATGGTTTCCTGGCAGTACGGAATCGGGATGGCGGGCTTCTTCGCGCCGTCCGGATAGTCGCAGATGACCGCGCCTGCCTCGTCGTTGACGCTGTACAGGCGGAACGGGTTGTAGAATTCGCGCATGTCGTGCTTGAAGTTGTTTTTGTACATCGACTTCAGGGCGGTCATGCGCTGTTTTTTGTCGTAAATGTCGCCGATGCCGAGGATGTTCGCGTGCCACTGGGCGAGCATCTGGTCGATTTCGGAGCCTTCGCCGATCTGGTACTTGATTTCGCCGGCTTCGCTGTTCCAGTAGCCCATCGCGTCGCCGCAGACCTTGTACTTTTCGAGGGTGGATTTGTCGGTGAGGTCTACCTTCTGCATGTACCACTTGCCGTTGAACAGATTTTCGTCCGACCACTTCTGACCCTTAGCGAAGAGATCGCGGTACATTGCCGCGGATTCCGCTTCACCGAGATATTCCGCCATTTCCGCGCCGCACTTCAGTGCCGCGAGGTAAAAGCCTTCGAGCCACGAGGACGGACCGAAGAGTTCCATGTCGAGCGTGTGATGCTGACGTCCTTCGAGAATGCCGTCGCAGTCCGCGTCCCAGCCGTCGAAGTTTTCGGGGTTCCACGCGTATTCGAGGGACTTCTTGATCGCCGGCCAGTTCGATTTCAGCCATTCGTCGTCGCCGGAGATCTTCCATTCGCGGTAGGACTTGATGACGCCGCCCATCTGACCGTCGACGCAGGCACGCCAGTTGCCGTGCGGTCTGCCGAGCGGGAGCTGCATGCGGAACTGCATACGTCCGTTTTCGTCGATGTTGTACTTGTAGTCGGTGTCGCGGATGCTGCGTTCGAGGGACGGGAAGAGGAAGCAGAGCGCGTAGGCGTAGTTCCATACGTGCGTGCAGGTGCCTTCGCAGGAACCGGTGTTCTGGTTCAGACCTTCCCAACCGTAGAATTCGCCGTTTTCGAGGCGGAGAACGGTCGCGGTTTTGAGGACGGACATCGTTGCGGACGCCGCTTCGATGACTTCTTCCGGAAGGGTGGATGCGAACAGTTCGTTGCGGAAACGGAGCGTATCGGCGGACAGGCGGTCCCAGTTTGCGATGCAGTATGCCGCGCTGTCGCGGGAATCACGGAACAGGGTCGCGTAGTAGTTCTTCCACGTGACGTCCTTGCCGTTTTCGTCCTTCATGGGATTCCAGTAGTTGAAGTTGTTCGGCCTGCTCCACGTCATGACGAAACGGAGGGTGATGGTTTCTCCGGGCTTTGCGGTCTTGCGGACGGCGAGGGTACAGTGGTCACGTCCGGGATTGTCGTAGGAACGTGCGGGGAATTCGTTCTTTTCGGTGAAGTTGCGCCAGTAGGTTTCGAGGGCATCGCTCCATCCGCCGCGGTACCACGCCTGCTGACGGCTGACGTTCGCGTCGGGGGTGGCAACGGTGAGGTCGTACTTGTCGATGCTGTCGTCGGGGACGTTGTCCTGACCGAGGAAAATGCCGTGCATGCCGTCTTCGTCGAGGAGGTTGTTGACCCCGTTGCCGTTCGGATTGCAGAGCGCGAACACGCCGGTGTAGGTGACGGGACGGTCGGTCGGGTTGGTGACGGTGATTTCAAAGAACGCCGCCGGGATGCTGGAGTCGCGGTCGTTGCGCGGGATGAACGGGTTGAATGCGGTCAGATGCGGCTTGCCGGGGAAGTGATAGTCCTCGAAGTCGATGCCGGCAACGGGGAAGCGTCCGTCGAACACGCACTTACGGAAGTGCGGGAAGCTTGCCATGGTGGAGCCGGGCATGCCGTGACCGTAGTTCATGGCGTACTGACCGGCGTAGTTCAGATGGCAGTCGCCGTTGAGAACGCGGGCGTCGATGAGTGTGCCGGTTTCGTCCTCCGCCTTGATGGCGAGGTGCGAGTTGCCGAGCGTGGAGCCTTTCGCGGGACGGTTCGCGATCTCCCAGTCGACAAAGCGGCCGTTTCCGGCAAGTCCGACCGATCCGGTGCCGATGCCGCCGAGCGGGAACGAGATGTAATCCGTGCGGTGTCCTTCATAGGTGGTTCGTTTCATGAAAATTACCTTTCTCGGGGGAAACTTTTTTAAGGAAAAAGTTTCCCCCGAACCCCTTTCAAAAACCTTTTTGAATAAATTTGAGAACAGAACGTTCGTAAAATACTGATCTGATTATAACAGATGAACGAAAAAATTGCAAGAATTTCTGAAAAAATGTATAAATTCATGAGGTATTCATATTTGTGTGGTATGCTGTAAAAAAAGAGTCACGGGAGGTATGTTATGTCCGATGACTATGTAAATACAAAGGAAAAGCCGGTTCTGCGGTTTCGTCCGGACGGACATTTCCGTATTCTGATGATGTCCGATTTCCACGGAAAGCCGGATTTCAACCCCAAGCTGACGGCGGGGATCGAGGCACTCACTGCTTATGCGGAACCGGACTTTGTCATGCTCGGCGGTGACCAGCTCTGCGGCATCGACGCGGAGACGCTTCACGGTTTCCTTGAACGTGCGATGGAGCCGGTGCAGCGGCGCGGGATCCCGTGGGCGCATGTCTATGGAAACCACGACCCCGAAAACCGGATGACCAAAGAGGAGATGCAGCCGGTCTACGAGAGCTTTCCGCTCTGTCTGTCGGAAGCGGGACCGGAGGACGTGTCGGGCGTCGGAAATTACTGTCTGACGGTGTATTCCGCAGACGGAACCGCACCGGCGTACCATCTCTGGGCACTCGATTCGCACAGCGAGGTGCGGGATTATGTTTCGTATTTCCATCTTCCGGAGGATACGCGGTTCATCCTGCCGAAGCATTTCGGCGGCGGAAGCGTACAGGCATCGCCGATGTTCGACCAGGCAGTGTGGTACTACACGGAGTCGAAGCGGCGGGAAGCCGAAGCCGGACGGAAGATTCCGGCGGTGATGTTCATGCACGTGCCGCTCATCGAATACAACCTCCTGTACCGCAATCCGGAGGTGACGGGCTTCATCGGACGCAAGCGCGAGAAAATCTGCGCGGGCGAGCTGAATTCCGGACTGTTCATGGCATGTCTCCAGCGCGGCGACGTGAAGGGGATCTTCTGCGGGCACGAGCATCTCTGTGACTTTCAGGGCGAATACTGCGGCATCACAATGGCGTACGACAGCTGCGTCGGCTACGATATGTCTGCGCACGACGACATGCGCGGCGGCCGCATCATTGATCTGTATGAAGACGGACGGTTCGAAACCCGTCACGTCAAACTGATGGAGCTCCTCGGCGAGGACGCCATGCGCCGGCACGATTTCTTCGAAGGCGGGGACAGATACTACATCCGCGACATTGACTGAAAATCTGTACTGCACAAAAATAAAACATTTTATCTGAAAGTTTTTGAAAAGGGGTTCGGGGAAAAACTTTTTTCAAAAAGTTTTTCCCCGAGAAATTTTCTATGAATACCATGGATTTCAAAATGACGATCCCGGTGCGGGATTCGTACGACATCATCGTCTGCGGCGGCGGGATTGCCGGATGTGCGGCGGCACTGGAAGGCGCGCGCCACGGCAAAAAGGTCATGCTTCTGGAAAAGTCCACCGTCCTCGGCGGACTTGCCACGATGGGGCTGATCAACTATTTCGTTCCCATGTGCAACGGACGCGGCATCCCGATCTGCAAAGGCATGGCGGAGGAATTCCTGCGCCTGTCGATCAAGTACGGCTACGACACTCTGCATCCGGTCTGGAAGGAATCGAACGTCGATGCACCCGCCGACATCGGACGCCGCTACGATACGGCGTATTCGCCGTACATTTTTGCGATGCAGCTGACCGAACTCCTGCGCGATGCGGGCGTGAAGCTGCTGTTCGACTGCATTGCCTCCTATCCCGTCATGGACGGCGGACGCTGCACGGGCATTGTCACCGACAGCAAATCCGGTCTTGAATTCTACGGCGCGCGTCAGGTAATCGACGCGACCGGCGACTGCGACATCGTACAGCGTGCAGGCATCCCGACCGTGGACGGACGCAATTTCTATTCGTATTTCGCGCGGCAGATTTCCATCGAAAGCTGTAAGCGTGCGGTCGAGAGCGGACAGGCGCACCGTGCGGTCATGACGATTTCCGGCGGCAGCGCGAACCTTTACGGCGGCGGACAGCCGGAAAACATCCCGCTGTACTGGGGTACGAGTGTGGAAAACGTCAGCGACTACCTCATCCGGAACCAGATCGACATGCTCGAAAAGCTGAAAAAGGACGACCGCCTCTTCCGCGAAGTGACGACCCTTCCGATGATGCCGCAGTTCCGTACGACCCGCCGCATCGACGGGGATATCACCGTACACGAAGAGGACAAATACCGCCATTTCGACGACTCGGTCTGCGCGATCTGTGACTTCGACCGCCGCGACTATCTCTATGAAGTCCCGCTGCGCTCGCTGACAAGACGCGGTTTCGACAACATCATCACGGCGGGACGCAGCGCATCCGCAGACGGCTATGCGTGGGACGTGTTCCGCGTGATCCCTCCGGCGATCCTGACCGGTCAGGCGGCGGCAGCGGCGGCGAGCCATGCCATCGACGAAGGCTGCGCGGTTGCGGACTGCGACATCCGGAAGCTGCAGTCGGTGCTGGAAAGCGAAAATGTCATGATCCACTTCGATGACGCGCTGATTCCCAGAGGATAAGTGCAGGGTACCGTCCGGTATCTTCCAACGTATAGAACCATCTCCTTTTTCATTCCGTTGAAACGTTTTTGAAAAAGGGGTGCGGGGGAAAAACTTTTTTCAAAAAGTTTTTCCCCCGCATTTCTATTTGCTTTTTTAATTATTTATGTCATACCCCGTGCAGGAAGCCGAGCGCGAAGATGGCGATGGTCGCGAGAACAAGACCGATGATTTTGTTCCGGCCGATCTTTTCCTTGAGGATGACGACCGACCAGAGGACAGAAACGAGCAGGACGCCGCCGTTGTCCATCGCGTAGAGGACGGCAACGTTGACGAGACCGAGCGCGTACATCAGCAGATTGACCGCCGCTGCCGCCGAAACGGACGCCGCGGTGACGAAGATTGCGGACTTGGTGTTCTGACGGAAGCCGGGAAGTGCGGATCTGCCCGCCTGAATGAGCAGGAGTGCGAACGCGAAGACCGCGGAGGAGAGGAATGTGCAGACGATCATTTCCGCGTTTTCGGATTCGTTCATGAGGGTCTTCTGGACGTTGAGAAGGGTACCGTAAATCCCGTTTGCGAGACCGAGCAGGAGTGCGTACAGCAGGAATTTCGCGGAAACCGCCGTTTCACCGCTCTTTTTGTCCTCCAGATTCAGGAAAACAAACGAAACGAGCATGAGCGCGATCGCGCCGTACTGAAGAATGGAAAGCTGCGTCGGATCTTCAATGATCGACTGGAACATCGGGATCAGGATACCGCCGGAGAGATTGAAGATCATAACGATCGAGAACGGACCGGCCGCCGACGCCTTGATGAGCATGGCGTTGTAGGTGACAAGCACCGCGCCGTTGAGAACGCCGAGCAGGACGGTCGTCATGGACGGATGGACGGAGAATCCGGCAAAAATAAGAGTTGCCAGCGAGACGATCACCCCGTAGAAAACGGAGTAGATCTGCGATGCATACCGCTTGTCGCCGGGATAGTTCCGCTGGAACATATTTGCGAACCCGGACTGACAGGTGTACAGCAGGATCAGGAGAACGACGAGTAAATTAGCCATAAAAACCTCGGAATGTCAAGCCTTGGAGCTTGTGATGTAGTTGCCCCCATTATAACATAATCCGCGGGAAAAATCGACGGTTTCGGGGAAAAGTTTTTTTGCCGCACAGGAGGGGGCGAAGTCTTCGGACGGCAATCGTGCCGACGGAGAAAAATCAGGAGAAAAATTTCAGAAACGGATGTAACAAATCCCCCCTTCTGTCCGTTATACTTATACGAAAGGAGGCGGAGACCATGGAGGGAACAACGACATCGCGTGCCGTCTGGGAGTGCGCGAACGGTGTGATGTACCGTACGGCGTACGAGATTCTCCGGAACCGTGCCGACGCGGAGGACGCCGTGATGGACGCGATGTACCGGATTGTGCAGAACGAAGAAAAATTCGCCGGACTCGCGGAATGTGACATGCGTGCGCTGGCGGTGATCTGTGTCCGTCGGGCGGCGATCGATATTTACCGGAAGAACCGGAAACGTCCGTATCCGGTGGACGAACTGCCGGAGGATGTAGATACGATGGATTCGCCGGAGGAGATCATTGCGGCGGAAGACAGCGCGGACGGGCTGCTGCGGCTGATCCGGCAGATGCCGCCGTCGTACCGGGATGTACTTCTGCTGCGGTGCCGGTACGGAATGAGCGACCGGGAGATCGCGGATATCCTCGGGATCGGCGGCGGAACGGTGCGGACAAGACTGAGCCGCGCACGGGCGTGGCTGAAAGAACGGCTTGCGGAAAAGGAGGGAAGATTGGATGAGTGAGTTTGACAAGCGGCTGAACGAAGCCCTTTCGGGGTACGTGGAAACGGAGTATTCCTCCGATGTGCCGCACGAATACGTTCCGGAAAACGAGCGGAAAGCGGAAGAAATGACGTCGAAATCAAAGAAAACCATACAAAGGAGGTTTCCCATGAAGAAACGGTTTGCGGCGGCACTGGTGTGTGCGCTGGTGCTGGTATCGTCGGCGGTCGTGTATGCGGCAAGCCCGGCGGTGCGGGAGTACATCAACATGCTGTTCCTGCGTGAGGACAGCGCGGGACGGCTGACGGAAGTGCCGGACGGGTACACCGGCGTGTACACGGCGGAGGACCTGGACAATGTGCGGAATGACCTGAACGGGAAGTACATTTTAATGAACGATATTGACCTCGGCGGGAAGAATTTTGTTCCGATCGGGGACAGCGGCGATCCGTTCACGGGGATTTTCAACGGGAACGGGTATGTGATTTCCGGTCTGGTCGTGGATGGTGCGTACGATTATGCGGGGCTGTTCGGGTATTGCCGGAGGTTCAGTGACTGGAGTGGAAAAGAGGAAGAACTTCAGATTTCCGGAGGCATTATCAAAAATCTTGGTCTGACGGACGGGATTGTAAACTCCACGGGAGATTATCACGATCTTGAATCGGCTCATCTGTTCAACCAGTCCTATACAGGCGGAATAGCAGGATATGCCGATTATGTTGTCGGATGTTATACGGAAAATTTCACGGTTACATCTCATATTGAAAACGATATCAGCAACATAAGAAACATTGCCGTCGGAGGTGTTGTCGGGCGTGCGTATTATGTAGATAGCTGTTATTCCTCGGCAGATGTTGTCCTGCGGGGGACGGCTTCGGAAGAAGCGGAAGAAATTTATGTCAGCGGCGTTGCAGGCTTTTCCTTCTCCTGCGTAACTTCCTATTTCAATGGTACAGTCGACAGTGGAATTTATCCGGATTACGGCGTGACCTATTGTCAGGAATATGATGTTCCTTTAATTCTGACCACTTCCATGATGGATGAGATCATTGCCCGCATTGACGCTCAGGCGGAACCGCCGACCGATCCGAAAAAAATAAAATCTCTCGAAAAATACGGTCATTCATGGGATGCTCTGACATTAAATGCGTTCTACTGTAGCAATGTGTATTTCGATTACCTTGATCTGCCTTATCAGACTTATATCACTTCAGACGAAGCGGGTTCCGGAGAATACTATCTGCTCGACCCGGAAACGAAAATGCGCGAATACGATGAACTGTCCAAAATCATCGCTCTCGCGTTCCCGGACAACACATTCCGCGAGTTCTGCATCGAACACCACATCAAATCCGGCTACTACGCGTGCTACGACCTGCGCGATACCCCCGACTGCACGTTTGAAGGGTTCGATTTTGACTTTATCTGGTACGACCGTACCTCCCCGAAACTGCGGCTGTTCCGCGAAGTCCGGAAATCCGATGCCATGACTGCCTACGAAAACGGCTGGATCAAAATCAAAGACTGAATTCCACGAGAATACGGACGGCTCCCGTCCGTATTTTTTTGTTGACATCCGCCTGTTTCTGTGCTATACTGAACACAGTCTCGTGAACGCATCAAATTTTATCATGAAAGTATGGGTTACATCATGAAATTCTGGATCACCCTCGGACTCCTCGTTCTGGTGCTGTGCCTGCTGCCGTATCTGCGGTTCGTCTATGTACGGATCCGGGCGGAGCTGAAAATCCGCCGCGCCTGCCGCCGGAACGGCTTCCGGCTCATTCCCGCGCATCCTCTGCCGTTTTTCTTTCCGAACAACACGGGGAAAGTCGACTTTTTCGTCCGCAAGAACGACGGTTCCCGCACGTACTGCGTCAAGCTGTTCGGCACGCTCTGGAAGCGCAACACGCTCTACCTCATCGACGGGGACAAGTACCAGTGGAAAAACGAGTACATGCATCTGCAGAAATATTCCGGCCGTGTGCCGCTGATGATGTTTGCACCGGAGACCGGCATCCGGAAGCTCCGTCCCGTCGACTACACGGAGGGACTTTCCGAAGCGGACAGCGGACGGATCATCTCCGTCCTGATGGTCTGTCCCGTCCCGCTGTACATCAAGCGCGCGGAGACCAAAATGGTCGTGAACGACACCGTCATGCGCCCGAGTTATCTCTTTGAAAAGCACAAGCCGGTCGAATTCAAGGCGTCCGGCAAGGAAATCTACGAAGGCGACTGGATCTTCAACGAATACCTGTTTACGTCGTCCTCGTTCTGCAACGAACTGTTTTCATCCTGTATACAATATTAAACATATTAAACGGAATATGGGGAAGAAACTTTTTGAAAAAAGTTTCTTCCCCAAGCCCTATCTTCAAAAACTTTCAGACAAATGAGTTGACAAAGTGTAGTGCAAATCTGCACAAACTCTGTCCTTTTTCCCAGTATAAAGTTTTTTGAAATGGGGTTACAAGTTGCCGAGGCAACTTGGGGAAAACTTTTTTTCAAAAAAGTTTTCCCCAAGAAAATTTCCATCCATCAAGGAGGCATTCCATGAAAATTCTCGCCAATGAATTCGTTCTCCCGCTGAAGGCAGGCCGTTCCTGCCATGCCAGCAGCTTTATCGTTCTCCCGGACGGCGGCATTTACGCCGTTTACTTCTGCGGTACCGGAGAAGGGCACGATGACGTGCGCATCTTCGGCAGCATGCGCGAGCCCGGCGTGGTTGCGAACTGGAGCGAACCCACGCCCATCACGCCCGACGACGGTCTTCCGCACTGGAATCCCGTGCTTCTCCCGCTTGACGACGGCACCGTCATCCTTTTTTACAAGGTCGGCAAGCGCATCCCGACCTGGCAGACCTATTACTGCGTTTCTACGGACGGCTGCCGGACATGGAGCGATCCGGTCGAAATGGTTCCGGGCAACATCGGCGGCAGAGGTCCCGTGCGCAACAAATGCGTGACCCTCTCCGACGGTACGATATTAGCCCCCGGTTCGACGGAACTTGACGACTGGCGCTGCTTCTTCGACCGCTCGTCCGACAACGGAAAAACGTGGGAACGTACGGAAGACGTTCTGATTCCGGGAGACTGCGTTTTCCGCCGCGGCATCATCCAGCCGACCATCTGGGAAGATAAAAACGGCGTCCACGCTCTTCTGCGTTCGTCGGAAGGGTACATCTGCCGCACCGACTCCTCCGACCTCGGCCGTACATGGTGCACAGCGTATGCGACGTCCCTTCCGAACAACAACAGCGGCATCGACCTCGCGCAGGCGGACGACGGCCGTCTCTACCTCGCTTACAACCCTGTTTGCGGCAACTGGGCGGAACGTACGCCCCTCTCCCTCGCGGTATCGTCCGACAACGGCGAAACCTGGGAGCATTTCACCCATGTCATCACGGAAAATCTTCCGGATGGTTTCTCCTATCCCGCGATCCGGTATGAAAACGGAAAACTTCATCTGACCTATACGTGGAACCGCGAGACCATCGCCTATATGTGCATTGAGGTGTAAAATTATAAAATATTGTAAGTGCTGCGGCGGAGGAAAGAGATGTGCTCTTTTTTCGCCCCCAGCACTTCTTTTTGTTTTCGCAGAATTCTTATTTTCCCTTTAAAAATTCCGTTTCACTGACTTTTGTCACAAGATAATTCCGCCATCCAACCACATTGTTGTTGACAATAATCTTGAAAAAATCTGCATTTTGTGGTATAATAACAATTGATTATCCTGAAGAAGTGAGCGTATCCCCATGACAGAAGTACAACTCCGGACAGTGTACCTTTCCGCGAAAAGGGCATTGTTCGACAAATATTACGAAACCCTCAACGACAAACAGCGGGAAGCCGTTTATACCATTAACGGTCCCCTGCTGATCCTTGCCGGTGCCGGAAGCGGTAAGACCACCGTTCTCGTCAACCGGCTTGCTTATCTTATCCGCTACGGCGACGCGTACAAGTCCGATCTCGTCCCTACCGACGTGAATGAGGCTCTGCTCGCCGAAATGCAGAACGCCGCAGATCTTCCCAGGGAGGAGCTCGGCAATTACCTGACGAAATTTGCCGTAAATCCGCCGCAGCCGTGGCAGGTCATGGCGATCACTTTCACCAACAAGGCCGCACGCGAGATCAAGGCGCGCATCGGCTCTATCTTCGGCGAAGACAGCGCGGAAGCCTCCGAAATCAAGAGCGGTACCTTCCACTCCATCTGCGTGCAGATTCTCCGGAAGTACGGTGATCACATCGGTTACGACCGCAGCTTCACCATCTGCGATACCGACGACAGCAAGAAGCAGCTTCAGCTCTGCATGAAGCAGCTCAATATCGACGATAAAGTTCTCCCCGTGAAGACCGTCCAGAACACCATCAGCCGTGCGAAGGACAAGCTCATCGGTCCCGAGGAATACGCCGTACAGGCGGGAGCGGACGCCAAGCTCAAGCAGATTGCCGCCGTCTACGAACTGTACGCAAACAAGCTCAAGTCCCAGAATCTCCTCGACTTCGACGACATCATCATGCAGACCGTCCGCCTTCTCACCGAATGCGAGGACGTCCGTCTGATGCTGCAGAACCGCTACAAGTATATCTCCGTCGACGAGTATCAGGACACCAACTACGCGCAGCTGGAACTGACCCTGCTCCTCTCCGCAAAGCACCGCAACATCATGGTTGTCGGCGACGATGACCAGAGCATCTATAAGTTCCGCGGCGCCGTTATCGAAAACATCCTCAACTTCGACAAGAACTACGACAACACCGCCGTCATCAAGCTCGAAGAAAACTACCGTTCCACCAGGACCATCCTGAATGCCGCGAACGCCGTTATCGCAAAGAACAGCGGACGTCTCGGCAAGACTCTCTGGACCGAAGGAAACGAAGGTGACAAGATCGTCATCAAGAACCTCGGCAACCAGAACGACGAAGGCCGCTACATCGCGGAAATGGTCCTGAACGGCGTGAAGGACGGCGCGAAGTTCAAGGATTTTGCCGTGCTCTACCGTATGAACTCCCAGTCGAGAAACATCGAGCAGGCGTTCACCAAGAGCAGCATCCCCTACCGTATGCTTGGCGGCATGCGCTTCTTTGACCGCATGGAGGTCAAGGACATCATCGCCTACCTCGCCCTCATCAACAACCCGAACGACGACCTCCGTCTCCGCCGCATCATCAACACTCCCCGCCGCGGCATCGGCGACAAGTCCATCCAGATCGCGGAAGCACTCGCGTACGAGGAAGGATGTCCCATGCTCGAATTCCTCCGCCGTGCGAAGCGCTACAGCGCGATTTCCCAGGCGACGGCGAACCAGATGGTCGCGTTCGTTTACCTCATCGACAGCTTCCGTGAAGCAGCCGCGCAGATGCCGCCGTCCGAACTCATCGAACTGGTGGTTGAACAGTCCGGATACAACCGGATGCTGCACGACATGACCGACCTCGCGGAACGCGACGACCGCCTGAACAACATCGGCGAACTTGTTTCCGCGGCACGTCAGTACGAAGAGACTGCGGAAGAACCTTCGCTCATCGGATTCCTCGAAGATGTCGCGCTTGTTTCCGACGTCGACAAGTACGACGAAACCGCCGACGCGGTGGTTCTCATGACCATCCATTCCGCGAAGGGTCTCGAATTCCCGACGGTCTTCCTGCCCGGCATGGAAGAGAACATCTTCCCGAGCTTCCAGACGACTTTCAAGGAAGAGGAGATCGAAGAAGAACGCCGTCTGGCGTACGTTGCGATCACCCGCGCGAAGAAGAGCCTGTACATAACGCATGTACGCGACCGCATGATGAACGGCCGTTCCGGCTCGAACGCACTGTCGAGATTCGCGTGCGAGATTCCGCCGGAACTCACGGAACGCGAAGACGAAGCACCGCAGGATGCGGAACTCCGTCAGCTCCGCCAGCGTCCGGTCAAGCAGAAGCCGGTGAACCACTTCGTCAAGGAAACGTCGAAGCCGTCCCCCGCGCTGACCGCACTCAAGACCCCCGCCGCAGCGGCAGCCGCATCGTCTGCGTTTGCGGACGGCGACCGCGTGAAGCACGTGACCTTCGGCGAAGGCACGATCCTGTCTTCGAAGAAGATGGGCGGCGACACGCTGTACGAGATCGCGTTTGACAAGGTCGGCACGAAGAAGCTCATGGCGACCTACGCAAGACTGACCAAGGTGTAATTAAGGCTCCCTCCGGGAGGGAGCTGTCACGAAGTGACTGAGGGAGAATGCGTCACGTGAAGTTTGGTTCGCCGCCGCAGGCGAATGGGTGCAGACTGAACGAATATTACAGCCGCATGCCTTCTGCAGAGATACAAATTTATAGTAACGCGTTCTCCTTCCGACGGCTTCGCCGCCACCTTCCTCTGAAGACCGGAACGGTCTTCAAAGGAAGGCATTTTGATAGCCTTATTTCCTCTTAAGTTGACAGCATTATTCCTCAGCGGCATTTTTATGTTTTTTAATATACTTCCATAAATATATCTGAAAGGATTCAATTTTATGAAGAACGACAAGAAACTGGTACAGGATATCACTTCCATGGACGTGGACTTTGCGAAGTGGTATACCGACATCTGCAAAAAGGCTGACCTCATTGACTACTCCAGCGTCAAGGGCTGCATGATCATCCGCCCGTACGGCTACGCGATCTGGGAAAACATCCAGAAGATCCTCGATACCCGTTTCAAGGAACTCGGCCACGAAAACGTATATATGCCGATGTTCATTCCGGAATCCCTTCTCCAGAAGGAAAAGGACCACGTGGAAGGCTTCGCTCCCGAAGTTGCATGGGTTACCCACGGCGGTTCCGAACGTCTGACTGAAAAGCTCTGCGTCCGTCCGACCTCCGAAACTCTCTTCTGCGAACATTACGCCAACATCATCCGCTCCTACCGTGACCTTCCGAAGCTCTACAATCAGTGGTGCTCCGTTGTAAGATGGGAAAAGACCACCCGTCCGTTCCTCCGCAGCCGTGAATTCCTGTGGCAGGAAGGTCACACCATGCACGCGACCGCAGAAGAAGCACGTGCGGAAACCGTACAGATGCTGAACGTTTACGCGGACTTCCACATCAACGACCTCGCGATCCCGGTGGTCAAGGGTGCGAAGACCCCGTCCGACAAGTTCGCGGGCGCGGAAGACACCTACTGCATCGAAGCAATGATGCACGACGGCAAGGCGCTCCAGGCCGGTACGTCCCACTATTTCGGCGACGGCTTCGCAAGAGCGTTCGACATCCAGTTCACCGACCGTGACAACACCCTCCGTTATCCCTACCAGACGTCCTGGGGCGTAACCACCCGTATGATCGGCGGTATTATCATGACCCACGGCGACGACAACGGTCTCGTTCTGCCTCCGGCTGTTGCACCGATCCAGGTCGTTATCGTACCGGTTGCGATGCACAAGGACGGCGTTGTGGAAGCGAACAAAGCTCTCTATGACCGCCTCGCAGACAAGTTCCGCGTGAAGCTCGACGACACCGACAACAGCCCCGGATGGAAGTTTGCGGAATACGAAATGAAGGGCGTTCCGGTCCGTATCGAAATGGGTCCGCGCGACATCGAAAACGGTCAGTGCGTCATCGTGACCCGTCACAACATGGAAAAGACCGTTGTTTCCATTGAAAACATCGAAGAAACCGTAGCGGCAAAGCTTCAGGAAGTCCGCGACGGCATGTACGAAAAGGCTCTCGCAAACCGCGAAAAGAGAACCTTCGCGTGCACGACCATCGACGAAATCAAGGAATCCCTCGCAAAGAACGGCGAAGGCTTCATCAAGGCAATGTGGTGCGGCGACGAAGAATGCGAAGACAAGGTGAAGGAACTCACCGGCGTCGGCTCCCGCTGCATCCCGTTCGATCAGGAAAACCTCTCCGACGTCTGTGTCTGCTGCGGAAAACCCGCAAAGCACATGGTCTACTGGGGCATTGCGTATTGATTAAATGGAGTTTCTCGGGGAGAACCTTTTTGAGGTAAAGGTTCTCCCCGAACCCCTCTCAAAACCTTTTC
>JAFQFS010000054.1 GCA_017398585.1 Clostridia bacterium | reverse complement strand
GCAGATGACGGAGGCGCTGCCGAGGGTTTCCACCGCCGGCAGACGGCGGATGAGTGCATTTCTCCTGACCATGCGCTGTACGCCGATCGAGAGAACGATGGTGACGATTGCCGGAAGACCTTCCGGAATCGCGGAAACGGCGAGGGATACGGCGGTCATGAAGATCTCCATCACCGGGATGCCGTTCACGATGCCGACCACAAAGATAACGCCGCATGCCGCGAGGGCGATGATGCCGAGGTATTTGCCGAGCTGGGCAAGTTTCTGCTGAAGGGGCGTCTGGGTTTCGTTTTCGCTGTCGAGCAGGTTGGCGATCTTGCCCATTTCGGTGTCCATACCGGTCGCGGTAACGACGGCAAGTGCGGTACCGTAGGTGACGGAGCATCCGGAGAAGACCATGTTGGAACGGTCGCCGAGGGGAGCCTTTTCGTCAACAACGGCGTCCGCGTCCTTTTCGGAGGGAACGGATTCCCCGGTCAGCGCGGATTCTTCGCTCTTCAGGCTGACGCTGTGGAGCAGACGGGCATCGGCGGGAATGAAGTCGCCGGCTTCGAGACGGATGATGTCGCCCGGGACAAGTTCCGCCGCGTCAATGACTTTCTCTTCCCCGTCGCGGATGACGCGTGCGTGCGGGGCGGACATACTTTTCAGGGCGTCGAGCGCCTTTTCGGCTTTGCTTTCCTGAAGCACGCCCATGACGGCGTTCAGGATGACGATCAGGACGATCAGAAGAGGTTCGAAGAATTCCTTCGGGTTCCCTTCCACGCAGGCGATCACGAACGAAACGACCGCCGCCGCAAGAAGGATCAGGATCATGACGTCCTTGAACTGATCGAGGAAACGTCCGAGGGTCGTCTTCTTTTTCTTTTCGCGGAGTTTGTTCGGACCGAACTGCCCGGCCTTTTCCGACGCCTGGGCGGACGTCAGACCGCGGGTCATGTCGGCCGCGAGGGACAGAAGCGTGTCTTCCTTTGACTGATGATGGTAGAGCAACGTAAAGTCCTCCTGTAAGGAATGAAAATGGATGCAGGGAGCGGCGGAAAAACAAAAAAGACGAGACCCTTACCTGTTTCTTCATACAGATAAGTCTCGTCATTTCAGATGGTCCCAGGATAAAATCCATGATGTTGACACCATCCCACATCGCTGTGCTGACTACTCCCCTATCGCGGCAGAACCTGCCGCACCGGAAATATCTTTGCTTTTCAGCCGATCTTTGCTTACGTATGGAATTATAGCAGATTCTTCCGGATTTTTCAAGAGGGTTTCCGAATTTTCCCGAGAAATTCCGGAAGCCGTGACGGGACCGCATCTGCCTGTAGTATATGCGGATTTTATTTTTTTATGCCCTTACCTATTCCAGGCGGATTGACAAAATCCGCGGCGGGAGGTATAATTTTCTGAGTACATACACGGAGGATAAACCATGACCGATCTTTATTTCATCCGCCATGCCGAATCGCGGTACGATGCGGACGACCGCACCCGCGGGTTATCCGACAAGGGACTGCGGGACCGCGCGCTTTCCGCGGAATTTCTCGCGGACAAGTCCGTTGACGCGGTGCTGTCGAGTCCGTACCGGCGTGCCGTCGAAACCGTCGAGGTATTTGCGGAAGAACGCGGGATGAAAGTCCTTCCGGTCGAGGATTTCCGCGAACGCTGCATCGCCGACGTGTGGGTCGAGGATTTCCGCGAATTCACGCGGCGTCAGTGGGAAGATCACGACTATAAACGGGACGGCGGCGAAAGCCTGCGCGAGGTACAGCGGCGGAACATCGCGGCACTGACGGACGTTCTGCGGCAGTACGCCGGAAAAACCGTCGCGGTCGGCACCCACGGGACGGCGCTCAGTACGATCATACAGTATTTTGTTCCTTCCTTCGGCTGGGAGGACTTTGACCGGATCTGCGGAAAGATGCCGTGGGCGGTGCATTTTGTATTCAACGGCGGACGGTGCATCCGGATCGAGGGACACGATCTGTTCGAAGGAACAGTAACACGGTATCTGTAATCACATTAACAGACAGGAATCTGACATGAAAACAAAACGTACGACAAAATTTGATCTGCCGATGCTGATGATCATTCTCAGCCTCGCATGGCCGACAATGCTCGAACAGCTCATGCAGACGGCGGTGCAGTACATCGACACCGCGATGGTCGGTTCGCTCGGAACGGCGGCAACGGCGGCTGTCGGCGCGACCACCACGGTCGGCTGGCTCATCGGCAGCACAATCTCCGCGTTCGGCGTGGGATTTCTCTCGTTCATCGCACGCGCCTACGGTGCGGGCGACAAGGACGCGGCATCCCGTGCGGTTGCGCAGGCGGTGCTCGTCGTTCTCCTCACAGGGACAATCTTCACGATCCTTCCCCTCTCACTGAGCGGGCTGGTTCCCGTCTGGATGCAGGTGGACGAAGCGATCCGTCCGCTGGCATCGCGGTATTTCTTCATTCTGTATGTTCCGATGCTCCCGCGCACAGCGAGCATCATTTTCGGCACAGCGCTTCGTGCGGCGGGCGACACGAAGACCCCGATGAAGGTCGGGATCATCGTAAACCTTATCAATGTGGTGCTGAACTTTGTCATGATCTATCCGACGCGCACGATAAATCTGTCCGGGCTTTCGTTCACGATCCCCGGCTGCGGATGGGGCGTGATCGGTGCGGCGGCGGCAAGTGCGATCGCGTTCACGGTCGGCGGGATCTACATCACGGTCGTTCTGTGGCGGCATCCGATGATTTCCCCGAAGGGACAGAGTCTCCGTCCGGATATGCGGATCCTGAAGCCCTGTCTGAAGACGGCGTTCCCGAACATGCTCCAGCGTTTCGGCACCTCGCTCGGCTACGTGGCGTTCGCGTCGATGATCAACTCTCTCGGTGAAATCTCGACGGCGGCGCACACCATTGCGAACACGGTGGAATCGGCGTTCTACATCCCCGGCTACGGAATGCAGACGGCGGCGGCAACGCTTGCCGGCAACGCCTACGGCGCGCGCGACGAACAGCGGATGCGTGACCTCGCGGCGATGTTCATTCCCCTGGAAATTTTCCTGATGATTCTGTCGGGCGGCGCGTTGTTTGTCTCCGCCCCCGCACTGATGGGCATTTTCTCGGAAACTCCCGAAGTCATCGCGCTCGGTTCGGCGGTGCTGCGGATGGTAGCGGTTTCCGAACCGTTCTACGGTTTCTCGATCATCATGGAAGGCATGATGCAGGGCGTCGGCAACACGAAGCTGCCGTTCTTCTTCAACGTCTGCGGCATGTGGGGCGTACGGATCGTCGGGACGTTTATCTGCACGCAGGTGCTGTCGTTCGGGCTGATTTCCGCGTGGGCATGCATGATCGCGCACAATCTGCTGATCTGCCTGCTGTTCTTCATCTGCTATGTCCGCGGGCTGTGGAACCCCATGCGCACAGGACGGTAAACCTGTTTTTGTCAAAATATATGTTACAGCCGCCTGCGGAAGGGAAAATTTTATCGGTATTGCAACAGCGTTTTTTTGAGAAAAAATGCAGACAACGGACGAAAATTGTGCTATAATATGGGAGTGAACATCCCCCTATATACAGAGATATCAAAGGAGTATTCTTATGACCAAGATTTACGAAGGCAAGACCAAGGACGTATACAAGCTCGAGAACGGCAACGTAATGCTGAAGTTCAAGGACGACTGCACCGGCAAGGACGGCGTGTTCGATCCGGGTGAAAACAGCGTCGGTCTGACCATCGAAGGCATCGGCAAGGCAAACCTCCAGACCTCCGTTTACTACTTCGAACTCCTCAAGCAGGCAGGCATCAAGACCCACTACGTTGGCGCAAACATCGACGCAGCGGAAATGGAAGTTCTTCCCGCAACCGTATTCGGTCACGGTCTCGAAGTTATCTGCCGCCTCGTTGCAACCGGCAGCTTCATCCGCAGATACGGCGAATACATTGCAGACGGTACCCCCCTCGAAGGCGGTTATGTGGAATGCACCTTCAAGAACGACGCAAAGGGCGACCCGCTGGTTACCGGTGAAGGTCTCGTTGCTCTCGGCGTTATGACCGAAGAAATGTTCGCAAGCCTCAAGGCTCAGACCCTCGCAATCACCAAGGTCGTAGCGGACGACCTGAAGTCCATCGGTCTCGACCTCTGGGACATCAAGTTCGAATTCGGCTACAACAACGGCGAAGTCATCCTCATCGACGAAATCGCTTCCGGCAACATGCGCGTCTACAAGGACGGCAAGATCGTTGATCCCGTTGAACTTACCAAGCTTATTAATAACAGATAATTTTTACCGGGGAGGAACTTTTTGAAAAAAGTTCCCGAGATTAGAGGGAGATACGAAGTATCTCCCTCTAATCTCGTCCGAACACCCCTTCCTAAAACCTTTTTGGACTGGGTTATTTACAGAATTTCGTTCGGTGCAGACCGGACGTTTTTGTTTTTCAACCGGTGGTTGTGCGGCTGTCTCTGAGAAAGCCCTTCCTTTCTCATGGAAAATGCGGTATACTATGGTCAACGGTACCGGAAATTTATGATTTGGAGGAAATCCATGATGTCACAAACCATCGGACAGGTGATCCGCAAATTACGGAAGGAACGGAATTTCACGCAGGAGGAACTGGCGGAACAGCTGAACATTTCCGCACAGGCGGTCAGCAAATGGGAAAACGGGACGAGTCTGCCGGATATTTCACAGGTCGTGCCGCTGGCAAGCGTATTCGGCGTGACAACGGACGTTTTGTTTGATGTGGAGGGGACGAATGCGGCGGAAGAAGCGTACCGGATTGTCGGAGAATCGGAGGAAATCCAGCAGTACGGGGATCTCTCCACCTATCTTGCCGCGTACGATCATCTTCTTGAAGGGCTTCAGAAGTATCCGAACAATCTGATCCTGCTGAACAACTGCGTGGGGTTCGGGCTGTCGCTCTGCCTGCCGGAAAACGGCTGGCTGTACACGGCGGAACGTGCAAACGAAATCGCGGACGAGACGGAACGGCAGGCGGGGCTGATTATCCGTTATTCCAAAAATCCTTCGGACGTTCTGCGGGCGCATCAGGTGCTTCTGCTTCTGTATTCCTCGCAGGGAAAGCCTGACAAAGCGGCGGAGGAGGCGGAGCACTTCCCCGTCCGCACGGACTTCACGCGGCATTCGAACATGGCGCGGGTGGAAGAAACGCGCGGGGACTGGGAGGAAGTGATCCGTCATCTCGGGATTGACAATTCGTACGCACTTCAGACGCTCGAAGACAATCTGGCGCGGCTCGGGAAGGCTTACTATAATGTCGGGCGGTATGATCAGGCAATCGCCGTCTACGAGAGCTGGTTCCGGACGATGGAAGCGATGTTCGGCGAACGGTTCCCGTCGTTCCACGATTTCGACTCCGGCGACTGCTATCTGCTTCTGGCACAGGCATATCTTGCGGCGGGGGACGAAGAAAAGGCGATGGAAAACGCTGAAAAATCCGTCCGGTATTACCTTGACATGATCCGCCCGACGAAAAAAATCCGGCTCGGTGCGCTGCGTGAAAATCCGCCGCTGACCAGTCACGGCATCACAGATATCACGGTTCCCGTCCCGGTCATGAAGGCAAAGCTGACGGAAAAGCTCGGTTCGCCCGAACTGGAACCTCTGCGGGATACAGAACGGTTCTGCGCCCTCCGCCGTGAAGTCGAAGCATTATAACAGCAGAAAATCCGCTCGTGTGAGCGGATTTTTCTTATTTTTTCTGTCCCTTTACGGGGATAATCACTGCCGTAACGTACGCGACTGCCGCCATTGTGAAGACGAACGCGATCGCCGAAACGACCTGCTGGGCGTACACGGGGATGCCGAACAGCGTGTTGCCGCCGTTCTGGATGTGCGTCACCAGTCCGCTGACAATCAGGGTGGTGACAAATCCGACGACGCCGCTGACCGCCTGCGAGAGGGCGAGGGCGTTCGAACGGGTATCGGGCGCGACATAGTCAAAGACGAGGTTCGTGAGTGCGCTGTTGATGCCGCCCATCGCGACGGCGTAGAGGGCGTAGTAAATCGTATAGAACACCGCGCCGTTTGAGGGGACGGTAAAGACGTTCACGAGGAATCCGATGCCGGCGATGAGGAGGCACAGACGCACCATCGACGCGAAGGAATTTTTATCGGCGTATTTTCCCCAGAACGTCGACACGCTTGCACGGACAAGGCTGTAAACGATTGACAGGATCGAGACGAACTGCAGGCTGAAGCCGAGTTCCTTGATGAGGTAGGTGCCGTAGAACGGGGTGGCGGAACTGGTCGCGAGGTGCCAGATGACGAACAGGACGGTGACTTTGACGACCGTTTTGTCCTGCAGCGTGCCGAGCATTTCGCGGAGCGGGTTCTTCTTGGTACCGCTCTCACCGGATTCCACGGGGATCTCGACGGAAAACAGCATGGTGAACGTATGCAGGAGGATGAGGACGAAGACCGTTACGCCGCAGAGGAGGAACGCGGTTTCGATCTCCCCCTTCGCCTTATAATGGTCGATCATCGTACCGGTGGCGAAGGAAAAGATCATGCCGGAAAGGAGTGAAACGATCTCTTTCTGCGACGTGAAAACGCCGCGCTTTTTGTCCTCGCAGAGGGACATCAGCCAGTTGATCTTGAGCGGGTGGACGCTGTTGTAGATGAGATACGCGAGGAAGATCGCGATCATGAAAACGGCGATTTTCACCTGCTTTCCGCCGCCTGCGAGAGGAATCAGGTACAGCAGCAGGAACAGAAGCTGGTTCAGTACGGACAGCGCGATCACAATTCCCTTGACGCGCGGACGTTTGAGAAAGACAGACAGGAGCTGGAACAGGCACCCGAGCGAAATGAAGGACGAAATGACGCCCGTGAGACCGTCGGAGATGCCGAGTTCGGCAGTCAGCGTCGCAAGATAGGATCCGGCGACAAGGATGGATATGAAGTATTCCAGCGCGGCTTCGATGATGTAGAAAAATCTGCTGCGCCGGATTTTTATGTCGTTCATGTTCATAGCGGTATATCGCGGGGAAAAACTTTTTGGAAAAAGTTTTTCACCCGAGACTTCCCACGGAAGTCTCTTCCCCTTTTCAAAAACTTTTAACCTATTGAATAGACAAAGCAAGGTACAAAGGTTCAATGCGATGTGATTATAGCAGATCTGCACAGATTTTTCAACAAGTTTCCGAATTTCCCCTTGCAAAATTTCCCGCAATCGTCTATACTGAACATATCAACCAAATCGTTTCCCAGATTAAAGTTTTTTGAAAGGGGTTCGGGGGAAACTTTTTTTCAAAAAAGTTTTCCCCGAGAAAAAATTCATGAAAACCACCATGAAAAAATTCGACATCCACGTTCACACGGACATGTGGGGCGGACGCGAACTCCCCCGCTGGGACGGCTCCCGCTTCGCCACGCCGGAGGAACTCCGCGGAATGTACGAAAAGCTCGGCATCGACCGCGGCGTACTGCTGCCCGGTCTGTCTCCCGAGGACAGCTTCACCTTCCAGTCGAACGAACGCGCCGCGATGGTCGCGGAGGAAAACGCCGATCTGTTCGTCTGGTTCTGCAACCTCGACCCGCGCATGGGCTACAATTCTCCGAAAAACGACTTTTCGCGCATCCTTGAGCATTACAAGGCGATGGGCGCGAAGGGCGTCGGCGAACTCTGCCCGAATCTCCCTGCCGACTGCGACCTGCTCGACAATCTGTTTTATCACTGCGCGGCGTGCGATATGCCCGTGACGATCCATCTCGCGCCTGAGGGGGAACCGTACGGTCACTACGGTCTGCAGGATTCGCTTGGTCTCCCGCGCCTCGAACGGATGCTGAAAAAACATCCGAAGCTGAAGATTCTCGGTCACTCGATGATGTTCTGGTCGGGCATCTCCGGCGACGTCACCGCCGAAAACATGAACCTCTATCCCTCCGGAAAGGTCATGCCCGGCGGTCCGCTCGTCCGTCTGATGCGGGAATATGAGGGCCTGTACGGCGATATGTCCGCGGGAAGCGGCGGAAACGCCTTCATACGCGATCCCGAATTCGGCTGCGCGTTCATCGAGGAATTCCAGGATAAGCTGCTGTTCGGCACGGACATCTGCGCTCCGACCAACGACATGAAGCTCTCCGCGTGGCTCGACGATATGCTCGCGCAGGGGAACATCAGCGAAACGGCGTACCGGAAGGTCTGCCGCGAAAACGCGCTGAAGCTGCTTGACATCAGGGAAAGAGGTGCCATATGAAGAAACTGCGCATTGCCGGTGACCGCCGCCGCATCGTGACGGAGGACGGAGGACGGTTCTATCTGACCGGCGACACCGCGTGGGAACTGTTCCACGCGCTTTCCGCGGAAGAAGCGGAACTTTATCTGACCACACGTGCCGCACAGGGGTTCAATTTCGTGCAGGCGGTTGTGCTTGCCGAGCTGAACGGGCTGGCAAAGCCGAATTTCTACGGCAGACAGCCGCTGAAGACGAACGGAAACGGAGAATTCGATCCTTCCCTGCCCGACACGGATGGGGACTATTCGTATTTCGATCACGTGGAAAAAATCGTCTCCCGCGCGGAGGAACTGGGGCTGTACATGGGAGTCCTGCCGACGTGGGGCGACAAATGGAACAAAAAGTGGGGCGAGGGACCGGAAATCTTCACGCCCGAAAACGCATACGGCTACGGAAAATGGCTTGCGGAACGGCTCGCTCACCACGACAACATCGTCTGGATCCTCGGCGGCGACCGACCGCTTGAAACCCAGGAACATTACGATATCATCGATGCGATGGCGAAAGGCGTGCGCGACGGCGACGGCGGAAAATTCCTCATCACGCTGCATCCGAGCGGAGCTCAGTCGTCGTCGGAATTCGTGCATGAGCGCGACTGGCTCGACTTCAACATGCTGCAGTCCGGCCACGGACGTCCGACGCCGCCCGGCTACGAAATGCTGGCACGGGACTATGCGAAAACGCCCGTCAAGCCGACCATGGACGGCGAGCAGGTCTACGAGGATCACCCCATCAATTTCAACTCGGCGAACGGGTACTATGACGACACCGACGTCCGCGTGACGATGTGGCGGAACCTGTTTTCCGGATCGTGCGGGAACACGTACGGGCACCACAGCATCTGGTGCATGTGCCGCGAACCGGGAACGTACTTTACGATGCACTGGGAAGATGCCCTGCACCGTCCGGCGGCGGAGCAGATGCGCGTCTTCCGGGATTTCATCGACGCACACGATCTGACGTTGTTCGTACCGGACGAAACCGTCGTGCGGGACAACGCGCACGACGCGAATTACGTCGCCGCAATGGTGTCGGAACGCGAACGCGCCGTCTGTCTCGCGGTCCCGAACGGCTGCACATTCGCCCTGGATTCGGCAAAGCTGCCGTTTGACGCGGATTTCACGAAGATGCACGTGACGGCAATTGAGCCGAAAACGGGTGAAATGTCCGATGCGGCACTTCTCGGCGCGGACGGCCGCATCACCTTCCGCAGACGTCCCGCGGGACGGGGCGAGGACATCATCGTCCTTCTGAAACAGGAATAAATCTCCGACATAAAAATTTCATCCCGGAAAGGAAACTATTATGAACGCAAAACTTGCTGTATGGACTGCGTATTACGTTGACCTCAGTCCGGAAGACGCGGTTATCGAAACGAAAAAATGGGGCATCGACGCGGCGGAACTGTCCGACGAACACGGTCTGATGCTTCTGAAGCGCGGCGATCCCGCCGAAACCGGACGGGAATTCAAAAAGTTCCTCGACGAACAGAACTTCACCATGACGCAGGGACATCTCTGGCTTGCCTGCAAGATGTGCTCCTCCGACAGCGCGGTGTACGATCTGCTGAAGTGGATCGACCTCTACGACGCGATCGGCATCAGGAACGCCGTTCTGCACTGTGACGGCATCGCGGCGGAAAAGGATCTGTCCGCCGAAGAAAAGTACGCGCGCAACATCGAAAAACTGAAGATCGTCGAAGCGCACATCAAGGAAAATGGACTCTCCATCCGCATCTGCCTCGAAAACCTCAAGGGCATCTTTGCGACGGCGGACGAGCTGAACGGCATCATCGATCAGCTTGACGACACCTGCTTCGGCATCTGTCTGGACACCGGACATCTGAATCTCTGCGACCGCGATCAGGTCACGTTCATCCGCAAGGCGGGCAATCGTCTCGGCGCGCTGCACATCGCGGACAACGAAGGCGAAAAAGACCAGCACATGATGCCCTACGGCAAGGGCAACATCAAGTGGGACCTCGTCGTGAAGACCCTGCGCGAAATCGACTACGGCGGACTGTTCAATCTGGAAATCCCGGGCGAACGTCTGGCGCCGCTGCCGGTGCGCGGGTACAAGCTCGAGTACATCCGGAAATGCTATGACTATATGCTGACAATCGAATAAGCGAACATAAAAAACCGGAGATAACCGTGCAGGTTGTCTCCGGTTTTCGTTATGCTTTGGTGTACGGCTTCAATTTTTCTGTGAGTACAGTGTATCGTTCGTGGTTACGGATGAGGTCGTAGAATGGATCGTTCAGACATTTAAGCAGAATATGGCACTGGGTTCCCGCTTCGGTCGGGACGGTTTCGTTCAGGTCGTATGTGAGCCGGTTAACCGTGAGGGCAGTATACTTCCCTGTTCCGCCGGACTGGACGAGTTTATCGTAAGCGATACAGTGTTCCGTACATTTTTCAATGGCGGACAGACAATTTTCGACATCTGCAAGACGTGCGTACAGCCACGCAATCTGCTGCCATGTGACAAACAGTACGTCATGACAGAAGCCGTAGTTTCCGTCTTCATAAACCAGTTCGTACAGTCGGACAACAAATCTTCGCAGGCGGATTTCTTCCTCAAGCGTGAAACATTCACTGTAAATCAGTTCGTTTACGTTCTGATACATGCACGCCGCGAGGGATTCGAGATTTTCCTGCGCCTGTTTCGCCTTTTCTTCCCCTTCGAGGACGGCGGCGAGGAGCTGATCTTTCGTTGCGTGATACCCTGTCTGCTGACCGGCAAAAAATTTCGCATTTTCGCTGTCACCGAGGAAGCTGTACGTGTAGCACAGAATCTCCACGGCATGGTCACGGACGGCAGTATCGTGCGATTCGTCGAGCAAACGACGGCCGAGTTCGAGGATGCGCCTGCTGTACGGGTCAGAATCGTCCGGTTGTTCCCGTTTTTCCGTCATCCAGACGGAAAACAGACTGCCCATCAGTCCCTGCAGAACCTTCGGTTCATTCGGGAATTCGGCATACGCCGCTTCCCACAGGGCGAGGTCTTCGTGAATTTTGTATTCATGAGCGAGCTTCGCGCTCCGGTCACAGTAATCCTGAATCCGGCTGTCGATGGCGATCCGTCCGCAGCCAAGGAGATCATCGACAGTTACACCGTAGTAGGCCGCGATCTTCGGCAGCAGCGTGATGTCGGGAAAGCCTTCGTCACGCTCCCATTTGCTGACGGACTGATTGGACATTCCGAGGAATTCCGCAAGGTCGTTCTGCGTCACGCCTTTGTTCAGGCGGAAATTTTTCAGGTTTTCCGCAATGGTAAGATTCATGGGTTCCTCCGTTGGTTGAAAGTAACACGCGCATGTTCTGCTTTTATATTACCATACCCGCGCCCGTCACGCAAGAACCGCATTGTTTACTCCCGGTGGATTTTTCCCATCATTCGTAGAATTCCTGTTCCGGATAGACTTTTTTCATATTATTCAGCCGGTTCACGACGGCTTTGAACCGCTCATCCTCACGTATCGGATCAAAGCAGGGTTCCGACATCGTTTCCAGCATCAGCACGGACGTTCCGCCGCATCCGGCACGTCCCGCCATGCTGTCCTCATAATGCTGCCCGCGCACCAGAGGGGACGTGTGATCGATGGACACGAATTCGTCGTGCTTCCGGCAATGTTCCAGTCCCTCTTCCAGCTCACCGAGCGCACGGTCGTTTTCGCCGAGCGCCATGCTGTACTTTGCAAGATCACAGCAAAGGCAGGCGAGACGGTTTTCGAAAAAGCCGAAATCGCCGTCCCGGAAAATGCGGTGATACAGGTCGCAGTTCAGGCGGACGCAGTCGTATTTTTCGGCGTCGGTCAGGGTGGGATCGTCGTCAAACAGATACCCCATGTAGCCGGTCATACGGTCGCAGAGGTGCCAGAAATACTTCTGACAGTGGTCGACCCGTTCCCTGCCGCGCAGGGCAAACAGCATGAGATCGCCGGGACTTTCCGCCATTGCCGCATATTTTTTCGCCTGTTCGTAATCGTTCAGCCGCCAGTACGTCATCGTCAGACTCTGCAGAGCACTCCAGCGGTACTCCGGATCGCCGGAAGCAAGAAGACGTTCCGCGATCCCGATAATCTCCGCTGCGTTTTTTCCGCGGTCTTCAAATCCGAGTGCGGACATCAGGTAATCAAGGACGAGCTTTTCGTTCGGATATTCGTTCTGCATCGCACGGCAGAGGGAGAGATAGTCGGTCATCCGGTTCTGATTGATGAGCTGCTGAAGCTGTTCCTCAAATTCCGCGAGCCGCCGCTGTTTTTCGGTCTCTCCGCATCCGAGGAGGTCGTCGACGGTGACGCCGTAGTACGCCGCGATGCGCGGAAGGAGCGTGATGTCGGGATATCCTTCGTCCCGCTCCCATTTGCTCACGGACTGCTTGGACATATCAAGAAAATCCGCGAGATCGTCCTGGGTGTTTCCTTTATGCTGACGAAGTTTTTTCAGATTTTCCGCAAGGGTAAGATTCATGGTTTCCTCCGGTTGGTGTAAAGTAACGTGCGCCCGTTCTGCTGTTATGATACCATACTCCGGCAGGCAGCGCAAGAACCGCATCGTATACTTCCGGTGGATTCCGTCCACTTATGATTGACCGGATTTTTATCCCGTTTCCCGTTGATTTTTCTCCGCCGGTGTGATACAGTATTGCTATACTATCATTATTATTGAGGATACCGTATCATGAAATCCTGTGAATTTGCCGTGCTGTTCACCCCCGAGGGCGAACAGCTTGCCCTGCACCCGGCGAAGCCGTGGAACGTCCATCCGCGTCCGCAGAGGAAGCGCGACTCGTTCTTCTGCCTCAACGGGCCGTGGGAATTTTCCGTGAACGACGGGGAATCCGAGGAAATCCTCGTTCCCTTCCCGCCGGAATCGCTGCTGTCCGGCATTCACCGCCGGCTCGGTCCGCGTCCGAAGCTGTACTACCGCCGGACGTTCGCCCTTCCCGCGGGCTTTCTCCGCGGCCGCGTCCTGCTCCACTTCGGTGCGGTCGATCAGACTGCGGAGGTGTTTTTCAACAACTCCTTTGTCGGACGTCACACCGGCGGGTACGAACCGTTTTCGTTCGACGTCACGCCGTTTCTGGCAGAGAAAAACGTCGTCGAAGTCTGTGTGACGGATGAGCTCGACACCCACGTCCTCCCGTACGGCAAGCAGTGCGAGAAGCGCGGCGGGATGTGGTACACGCCTGTCTCCGGCATCTGGCAGACCGTCTGGCTCGAGAGCGTGCCGGAAACGTATGTGCGGGATCTGCGCATCGAAACGGGTACGGACTCCGCGGACATTTTCGCAGACGGCGTGTCCGACGGAACCGTGACCGTCCGTACCCCCACCGGAACGATCGACGTTCCGCTGAAGGACGGACATGCGCACATCGTACCGGAACATCCGCGGATGTGGTCGCCGGAGGATCCGTATCTCTACGAATTCACGATCCGCGCTGGTGAGGACACCGTGCAGTCCTACTTTGCCCTGCGGACACTGGATATCCGCACCGTGGACGGCATCCCGCGGCTGTGCCTGAACGGAAAACCGTACTTCTTCCACGGACTGCTCGATCAGGGCTACTGGAGCGACGGTCTGTTTACGCCCGCGTCGCCCGTGTGTTACGAAAACGACATCCGTGCAATGAAGGAACTGGGGTTCAACATGCTCCGCAAGCATATAAAAACCGAACCGGAGCTGTTCTACTACGACTGCGACCGGCTCGGAATGGTCGTTTTTCAGGATATGGTCAACAACGGGGCGTATTCGTTCCTCCGCGACACCGCTCTTCCGACGATCGGGCTGAAGCGTCTGCCGGACAAACACCTGCACCGTGATCCGGAAACGCGCGCGGCGTTCGAAACGGCGATGGAGGAAACCGTGCGGCGTCTGTACAGCCACCCGTGCATCTGCTGCTGGACGATCTTCAATGAGGGCTGGGGACAGTTCGACAGCGGAAGAATGTACCGGAAACTGAAGGAACTCGACACTACGCGCTTCATCGACACGGCGTCCGGCTGGTTCACCGGCGCGGAAAGCGACGTCGTCAGCCCGCACGTGTACTTCAAGCCGGTGAAGCTGAAGAAAGCGGACAAACCGCTCGTCCTGTCGGAATTCGGCGGCTATTCGTACAAGCCGGAGGGACATGCATTCAATCTCACGAAAACATACGGCTATCAATTTTTCAGCAAACAGGAGGACTTCGAAAACGCCCTCGTGAAGCTGTATGAAAACGAAATCATCCCCGCCGTGCCGATGGGACTCTGCGCCGCCGTATACACGCAGGTCTCGGACGTCGAGGACGAAACGAACGGTCTGCTCTCCTACGACCGCCGCGTCCGCAAAGTCGACGCCGCACGGATGAAAAAAATCGCAGAAAAACTGAAAATCTAAAGAAAACCCCATCCATTCCCTGTTTAAAAAGGTTTTGGAGAGGGTGTTCGGACGAGATCAGGGGATACGAAGTATCCCCTGATCTCAAAACCTTTTCCTCAAAAAGGTCCTCCCCGAAAACTTTATTCATACTTATAAACCTTCATCTGACCCGGGGCGAGCCAGTCGCCGCCGATGCATTCGGTTTCGGTTTCGGTGTAGAAGGCGTCCCAGTGGTTGGTTTTGATGTCGTCCCAGCCGCCGCTCCAGTTCATGCGCTGGAGTTTTTTTGCGTTTCTCGGGACATGGAGCCGGAACTGCCCGCTTTCTTTCGTATTGTTGTTCACGACCGCAACGAATTTTTCGCCGTCCTTTTCGAAGAAGCCGACAACGGCGGGAAGTCCGTGTACGCTTTCCACGTCGAGGATGACATCGGACGATTCGCCGGGCACGAACGGCGCGTAGCCGCCGTACTGTTTGACGGTGTGGTAGGTCGCCTTATGCTCTGCGTTCAGGAAGAAATCGCCGAACTGGTGCAGGAAATGGCGGTTCACGCGGGACATCCACGTGAAGGTTTCCGTGCGTTCACCGAATTCGTCGATCGGCGGGACACGGTAGTTCGACATCGGCGCGCGTTCGTAAACGAAGAACCACAGGATCCCCTTCATGCCGGATGCGACGGCGGTGTTCAGCTGCCAGCGGAGGTCGTCCTCGTTCGGACAGCGGTAACGGAAGTGACCGACGGACAGGAGCGTCGTCCACGGCGTGATGCCGGTGGCGTCCGCCGCCTCGGAGAACTTGCGGAGGTTCGTGTAATACTGGTGAACACCCGCTTCTTCGGGGTTCATCTGGGTATAGCAGTCGTAACAGAGGATCTTGAGGTCGGCTTTTTCGACCATACTATGCGCCCAGCCGCTGAACGTTTCTGCCTTGAGGATGTCCTTTTCCTGACCTTCCCAGTACGGCAGGAAATTGAGGTGCGGGGTCAGCTCGGGCGCGACCTTCAGCTGGATGCGGTGTGCCGCGATGCAGTCCGCGAACGCTTCGTCGCTCCACGGTTCGTCGCCGACGTGGAACCCCATCGCCGCGGGATGCCTGCCGAAGTCCTCATACGCTTCGGTGAACTGCTTTTCGTACGCTTCGGGATCCTTCGCGGCACCGCCCCATCTCGCACGGGAGTCGCTCAGGATCACCTTGATGCCGTAGTCCGCACAGGCGTCAAGGATCGCAAGCAGCGCCTTTTTGTCGTGATACGCCGGATTGTACTCGGGGCTGACCGCCATCGTCATCCCGAGATCCGCCCAGTCCTTCACCGCTTCCGGACCGAGCATCCCCGTCGGCGTATAATTCCAGAAACCAATCGGATACTTTGCCATAGTGTGCCTCCTTAGAAAAATATTTTTCTCGGGGAAACCTTTTTTGAAAAAAAGGTTTTTCCCGGAGACTTACGGAGTAAGTCTCGTCCCCTTTCCAAAAAACTTCAATCTGGAAAAGGGATATGAATTAACTTATAGTTAAAGATAACGGAAGACGAAGTCGTAGCCGTCATTGTCTTTGCAGAGTTCGTGGGTGCCTTCGAACGCGCGGAATTTCAGGTTTCCAGGGACGCCCGCCGCTTCAAAAAACGGGACGGCACGTTCGCATTCCCGGAGAAAATCCCGGTCGTCGAAGAGGTCGTCGTTGTCGCCTTCTTCAAGATACAGTGCGCGCGGCGCGACGAGAGCCGCCATTTCCGCGTCAAGGAACATTGCCGAGCCTTTCCATGTCCAGTCGGGCCAGTTGTGGACATAGCGGTCGCTGTACTGGCAGGACGAGTATGCGGCACAGATGCGCGGTTCGGCGGCGGCAGTGAGAAGGGTGTACGATCCGCCGTAGGACAGGCCGATCATGCCGATGTGCCCTTCCTTCGCGATGCCTTCTCCGACGAAATAATCGAGCGTGCGTCGGATGGCGAAAACTTCAAGTGCGGCGATGGATCCACCGAGCTGCCTGAGGTCATTGTCGATGCGGTTCCGGTCTTTTTCCGGACCGTACGCGTCGTTCCAGAGGTACAGACCGGGCGCGAAGGTGTTGGCGCCTTTGCCGTACGTCGCGGCGCGTTCGAGGAGATTGTTGTAGTTGTACGTTTCACCGAGGACACCGGAGACGACTTCCGGTGTGCCGAGTCCGCCGTGCTGGCAGATGACGAACGGAAGGTCTTCGGTTTTGTTTTTGTGTTCGAAGAACAGGCCGTAAAACCACAGGTCCGGCAGGATTTCGAACTGCATCTGCCAGATCACGGCGAAGTCGTTTTCGCCGTGCGGGATCTTCCGGACGTTCATGGACATTCTGCGGTATTCGTCGTATGCGTTCAGCGGCCAGCCGAGGAGGTCGAGGTATTCCCGGCGGAACGTTTCCCGGTCGGCGGCAATCCGTTCGGGAGACATGCGTTCGGCGCGTGCGCGGTCAAGTTCGGCACGGCGGTTCCGGATAAGCGTTTTCAGTCCGTCGTCGTACGTTTCGCGGAACGGGAGAGAGGAAGAAATATCTTCGGGCATGGCGGATTCCTTTCAGGCGTTTTTTCTTTCATTATACGACAGTCCGCAGAGGATGTCAAGATGCTTTTTTATGAACATTCACCTGTCCGGCGAGTGCTATCAAAGGTGCGGTTATTGATAATCACGGAAAATCTGCTATAATAGAACCGTAAGCAGCTTACACTTCAATCTTACGGAGGTATTTATGGAACTCAATCTCGGCACCTCCATCCGTCGTCTGCGGACGGAGCGCGGCATGACGCAGGAGGAGCTGGCGGACTACGCGGGCGTATCGTTTCAGGCGGTTTCCAAATGGGAAACGGGTACGACGACGCCGGACATCGCGCTTCTGCCGAAGCTCGCCGTTTTTTTCGGCGTGCGGATCGACGATCTGTTCGGCATCACGGATGAAGATGAGCTGGAACGGGTGGATTTCATCCTCGGACACGAGCGGATCACGGAGGAAAATTTTGCTTATTCGAAAAAGGTGCTCGACAAAGCACTGGAAAACCGTCCGGCCGATGTACGGGTACTCAAGACGTATGCGCGGCTGTATCTCGCGAAAAATCAGCGCGACCGTCTGGCGGCACGGTCGATGCTGCGGCAGGCGATAGCACTGTCCCCGGCGGACGACGAACTTTTTCTTCTGTACCGGCAGGTCTGCGGCAGCGAGCCCGACGACTTCATCCGCGACTGTGAACCGTATCTCGAAAAGGTCACCGCAAACTCCCGGCTGTACGAACTGATGATCGGTGCGCTGACCGAACGGCGGTATTTTGACCGTGCGGAGGAACTGATCGCTGTCTATGAAAAAAACGTTCCGCAGGGGCTGCCTGCCGTTTTCCGCGGCGACATTGCGTTTGCCGACGGCAGAAAAAACGACGCGTACGCTCTCTGGGACAGTGTGGATGCGGGAGACCACAAAGCGCAGTATGAACTCGGCGAACGGTTCGTGAAAACGGGTGACGACGCCCGCGCGGTGAAAGCGTTCGAACGGTCGTTTGCGGCGGCGGAAACACCGCGGGATCTCTCGGCGGTGTACTCGCTGGCGTTCCTGCACGAACGGCTCGGAAACCGGGAACAGGCAAAAACAGCATGGCAGACCATCCTCGACGTACTGGCATCCGACTGGAATACGACGGACGGCGAGACCGTCGACTGGGCAAAACGTGAACGGGACAAATTCTGAATAACTCTTGACATGTTCCCTCTTTTTGCATTATAATAAAATCAAACTTTTCCCTTTTTATATGAAAGTTTTTGAAAAGGGGACGAGACTTACTGCGTAAGTCTCCGGGGAAAAACTTTTTCCAAAAAGTTTTTCCCCGATTCATTTCATGAATTATAATCCGGAGGATTTTATTATGGCTGTTATTACTGTCATCGGTTCCGGCATGATGGGATCGGCGATCATTTTCCCCGCCGCGGACAACGGCAACACCATCCGCATCGTGGGCACCCCCCTCGACCGCGCGATCATCGACCACGCACGCGCGACCGGCGAACATCTCACCCTCAAGAGAAAAATGCCCGAAGGCATCACGTATTACCAGTACGAAGAGTTCGAAACGGCGCTCGACGGCGCGGATCTGCTCGTTTCCGGCGTATCCTCGTTCGGCGTGGACTGGTTCATTTCCGAAATCATTCCGAAGATCCCGGAATCCCTGCCCGTTCTCTCCGTCACCAAGGGCATGGTCAATACCGAAAACGGCGGTCTGATCTCCTATCCCGAAGTCTACGAAGCGTCCACGGACAAGAAGATTTCCTTCATGGCGGTCGGCGGTCCCTGCACGAGCTACGAGCTTGCCGACCACGACCCGTCGGAGGTCACCTTCTGCGGACGCAACATCGAACAGCTCAAATGGGCACGCAGCCTGTTTGAAGCGGACTACTACCACGTCAGCGTATCCACCGACGTGCGCGGTGTCGAATGCGCGGTCGCGATGAAGAACGCGTACGCGCTCGGCGTTGCACTGGCGATCGGCATGTCCTACGAACGCGAAGGACGCGAATTCGAACACTACAATTCCCAGGCGGCAATCTTCGGTCAGGCGTGCCGCGAAATGACAAGACTTCTCGACGTCTGCGGCGGCCATCCGTCCAATCTCGCCCTCGGCATCGGCGACCTCTACGTCACCGTCTACGGCGGCAGAACGAGAAAGATCGGCATCCTGCTCGGTCAGGGAATGGAATTTGACAAGGCGCTCGAAGTCCTCAACGGCGTGACCCTCGAATCCATCGTCATCTCCACCCGCACCGCAAAGGCAATCCGTCAGCAGATCGAAGACGGACGTGCCAAGGCAGAACACTACCCGCTCCTCCTCCACATCGACGAACTCGTGAACGGCGGCAAGAAAGTCAACGTCCCGTGGAAGGCATTCGAAACGGAATTTGAACTGTAAGGGGGACGTTGGGGAAAAACTTTTTAAAAAAAGTTTTTCCCCAAACCCCTTTTCAAAAACTTTCAGACGGAAAAGACAAATATTGTTTGTGCAGATTTGAATTATATGAAACGGAGGTTTATCTGATGACATTTCGTTCGATCAAGAGAAATCCCATGCTTGACGGGCTGGCGGAAATTTCGCCGGATATCGTTTATTCCAACGCCGGAGGAAAGAATCTGACCCTGCGCGTGATCTATCCCTGGAAGAATGAAGCGAATGCCGGACGGCGGTATCCGCTGATCCTCTTCGTTCAGGGCTCCGGCTGGACGTTCCCGAACATCAATTACGAAATCCCGCAGCTTTCGTGGTATGCGCGGCACGGTTATGTGGTCGCGACGGTGACGCACCGCAACTGCTACGACGGATTCCCCTTCCCCGCGTTCCTGCAGGACGTGAAGTGTGCGCTCCGGTTCATGCGCGCACATGCGGATGACTGGAGCATCGACCCGGAACGCGTGACCGTATTCGGCACATCGTCCGGCGGAAACACCGCGCTTCTCGTCGGTCTGACCGGCGACGATCCGCGCTATAAGACCGACGAATATGCCGATCAGTCCGACGCCGTGTCTGCCGTGGTCGAATGCTTCGGTCCGACCGACATGTTCGATCTGAACGACTACCATACGGGCGGCACCGGCACGATGGATCTGGTCTACAAGCTGCTCGGCGATCCGGAAACCGAAGAGGCACAGGCTCTGGCACGCGAAATGAGCCCGTTGTTCCTCGTGAAGGACGGCGTTTCCTGTCCGCCGGTGATGATCCTGCACGGCGACGCCGACCATGTCGTTCCCTACGAATCGCAGGGCGTGCGCATGGCGGAACGTCTCGACGAAGCCGGCGCGGACGTGACCCTCATCCGTATCGAAGGTGCGGATCACGAAGGCGATTTCTGGAGCGATGAACTCCACGATATCATTCTGGAATTCATTGACCGGAATATGAGGTAATTTTATGACATACATCGAAGTTGTTCATCAGAACCTGCATCTGCAGGGCTTCGCGAAGGGTGGAAACTTCATGTACTGGTCGTTCACGGACACGCTCGTGAAGACCACCCTCACCGGAACGGTGAAATGTCAGTGCGAAATGCGCGACGGTCACCTCGGCGACTGCGACTATTACGACGGAAAAATCTATGCGTCCATGCTCGGAAAGCCCGCGCCCGGCCGGCCGTGGAACGACTGGTCGTCGTTCTATGTTTACGTCTTTGATGCGGACGATCTGCATCTGCTGAAAAAGATCCGGCTGGAAATCTGCGAACAGTACTGGGAACAGCGCGGCACGGAGGACGATACCCGCGGATTCAACGGCGTGGACGGCGTAACCGTCGCGCCCGATCCGGTTACCGGGGAACCGAAACTGTTCGTCGCCTGCGCACTCGACACCGGCGAGAGGTTCACGGATCAGATTTTCCTGCAGTTCACCCTCGACGGCGCATACGAAACGGAATACCGCATCCCGACCGGCAACACGGTCTTCGGTATCCAGAACCTCGACTACGACCGGGAAAATCACGAATTCTGGTTCTCGACGTACGAACCGGAACGGGACTTCCAGCCGAAGGAAACGCTGTACTGCGTCTCCGGCGACCTGACAAAGGTTCTGCGGAAATACGTCTATTCGTCTCCGTACGGGATCGAATGCCTCGGAAACGAAGGATTTCTCGTGTCCGTCCAGTTCGGCGTGAACGGAAACCGCGGCGGAATCGCGTATTCCTGCACGGAAGAACAGTTCCTCTTCCCCACAAATGAAAAATTCCTGACTGCGCACCGTACGGAGGAAAATCTCCTGCTCATGCAGGACATTCTCCGCGTCCTTGCCGCACAAAACGCTCCGTCCCCCCTTTGACATCAAGGAGGTAACTCATGAATTTTGACTTTCAGGCAATGAAGCCGCTCATCCAGAAAGACATGGATGACATTCTGCAGTACTACCCCACCGACCTGAATCACATCCGCGCAAAAGTACCGACCGGCGGCGACCCGTACGTCCGCAAGCTGGCAATCATCGAAACGGCGGCGGAAGAGTGTCCGGTGCATCTGTTCGGACATTATCCGTTCGCGTTTGAGATGGATATGGGAGAAGCGCGCCACGTCTGCTACATCGGGCTCGGCAACCTCTGCTACCAGAGAAGCGGCGCGGATTTCAGTTCTCTCCACGCGTTCCGCAGCATCACAAGCGAACACCGGCTCGGCATGGTCGGCGACTTCACCGACCATCTCCACCGGACGATGGACCACGACAAGCTTCTTGCCGTCGGGTTCCGCGGCGTCTACGAGGAGTGCGAACGGTACAATCAGACCGAAACCGATCCGCAGAAGAAAGCGTACCGCGAAATGGTCATGCGCATCTGCAAAGCGGTCGAGAAGATCGGGCTTCGTCTGCGCGCACTCGCAAAGGAACAGCTCGAATCCGCCGACGATACCATGGACGAGGACGTCCGCTACAATCTGCGGCGCATTATCCATTCCGTGAACACGCCGTGGGAAGCACCCGTGACGATGTTCGACGCGCTGAACTCGATCCTCTGCACGACGCTGTACATCTCCGGTCTCGACGGCGTGGAAGTCAACGCGTACGGCTCAATCGACCGGCTGATCCAGCCGTTCTACGAACGCGACCTTGCCGCAGGACGGATCACGAAGGAGGAGGCGTACTTCCTGCTCCAGTGCTTCCTCCACAAGACCGACATGCACTGCCATTTCAACGACGAGCGCAAGACGTACGACAACGGCGTTTCCGTCATGATCGGCGGCTGTGACCTCGACGGCTCCCCGCTGTACAACAACATGACGGACATGGTGATCGACGCGTACATGGAAAATCCGCTCATCAATCCGAAACTCAATGCCCGCGCGGGAACGAACAGTCCGCGCGAATACCTCGAACGTCTCGCGGCACTGATGAAAAACGGCGGCAACAACCTCGTCATCGAAAACGACGACTACATCGTCCCGATGTTTATGCGGATGGGACTCTCCCCCGAAGATGCACGCACCTACGTCGGCAACGGCTGTCAGGAAGTCATCTGCCGGAACCAGCGCCACAGCCGTGCGTTCCTGTACATGAACATCGTGAAAGTGCTGCTGGACACCGTAAAATACGCACGTTCCGGCGAAGAACTTCCGGACGGGCTGAAGGTTATCTACCGCGACGGCGAATTCCGTGCGGATACGTTTGCAGAACTCCGCGCGTCCTATCTGAAGAACCTGCGGTCGTACATCCGCGCGATTGCGGAAGCGTTCGCGCCGTTTGAAGCGATCCACCACAAGCTCCTGCCCGAACCGATGCACTCCGCCTTCACCGCCGACTGCATGGCACGCGGTCAGGACATTACGGAAGGCGGCGCACGGTATTACAACAAGACCCTCTCGTTCGTCGGATTCGGCACGCTCTGCGACAGCCTGCTGAGTCTGCGTGCGGCGTACGACGCCGGAACGGTGGACGAACTGATGTCCGCCGTGGACGCGAACTTCGAAGGATACGAAGTTCTCCGCCAGTCGGTCCGGAACAGTGACAACCGGTTCGGACATTCGGACGAAGCGGACGAATTCGCCCGCGAACTCGCGAACGACCTCGGCGAAGTCTCGCGCGGCATCTACACCGCGCACGGCACGGAATGGCGGACGTCACTGTTCACGTACTACCTGTTCACCTCCATCGGACACCAGACGGGCGCAACCCCGGACGGACGTCTCGCGGGCGAATCGTTCTCGCGGCAGATGAACATGGCACAGGTGCCGGATCTGACCTCGGCGGCACGTTCGATGGCGGTACTCACCGAAGCGGACTTCAACGACGTCGGCATGTTCGACTTCCCGCTGCCCTACACTGTGACCGACAGTGAGCCGTTCCATCAGGCATTGACGGACTACATCCGGACCTGTCTCGAACTGAAAATCCCGGTTCTCCAGACCAACGTCGCCGACCGGCAGACCATGATCGAGGAACGCGACAACAAGGGCACGCATCCGGATCTGATCGTGCGCGTCTGCGGCTACAGCGCAATCTTCGGTCAGCTCTCGCGTGAAATGCAGAACGAAATCATCGCGCGTACGGAAGCGTAACACATAAAGAAAACAAAAAATCCAAAGGTTTTTGCCTTTGGATTTTTTCTTTGTGTATGGATATGTCCTCAGTTCTGATCGATCGCGTCGAGAATCTTCTTCGCAGCGGCTTCAAACGAATTGCTGATACGCTGTGACATCGAAGCAAAGCCTTCGCCATTTTTCATTGCGGTGCTGAACGCTTCCGGCACACCGGTGAAGGTGAATGCGTGCTGCAGGTCGAAGCTGCGGTTCTGAATGAGTTCACGGAAAACCTTCACGGAGTTCTGGTCACGCAGACCCTTGCCGATTACGGCACTGTCCGTGTATTCCGGCAGCGTATAGTCGTGCGTGTACGCCGCAATCGCTTCGAGGAAGCTGCCGATTTCCGGATAGTCGTCCTGACCGTCTCTGTTATCGTCACCGACATCTACAGGGAGGAAGAAGGTACCCGGATTCTGAACAAAGCAATAGGACTCTTCGCTGGAATAGTCGTAACGCGGGAAACCGATCACACCGTAATCGTCTTCAACGCCGCGGAGATGTCTGTAGTCACCCATAAGACGGGAGTAGAACAAAGCTTTCCCTTCCGAGAAGGCGGTACGGCCGAGGTCATAGTCAGAGTAGTTTACATGATCCGCATTGCCGGGAGCATACAACTTGGAAATCGTTTCAGAAACCGTAAGGAATTTTTCATCGTTCATATTCAGCCGGAAAGTGGAATTTTCCTTATCCCAGCTGACAAGGCTCATATCGGAAGCGAACAGCATCGGCTGGAACCAGTATTCACGCCCCGCCAGACCGATAATGTCCATGCCGAGTTCGTACACGCCGTCGCCGTTTTCGTCACTGGAAACCGCGGTAACCATGGACGTGAACTTGTCGATTATCCATTCGTTGTTTGCCCAGAGTTCGTACGGGTCTTCGAGCTGATACTTGTTGAGCAGCGCACCGTTGTAGAACAGGACGGTCATGGATTCGTAGTGGTCGAAACCGAAGTCGAGAAGACCGAAATACATCTTGTCGAGAATGGTCAGGGTTTCGATCGCACCCTGGTCCCAGTACGGCTTGGTCATGTCGACATTGGGAAGTTCGTTGTAGTTCTTCAGATATCCCTTCGTGATCAGACCGCCCGCCTGTTCGATCAGACCGTAGGCAAGGTCCATTTCGCCGGTACCCGCAACGACAGCCGTTTCCAGAACGCTGCCGGGATTCCATGTTGCCGGATTGTCCTTGATCACACAGTTCAGAGTAGTTTCAATAAAACGGTTGCGGTTGTAGATCGCGTCGTCCAGACGTTCACCGGTCAGTTCTTCGAGGTCGAGCTTGTTGTGAAAGTTGATTTCATGGATGGTACTCTCGATATTGATCGCCATTCCACCGAGATTGGGCTTCGCAACGGCGTCCCAGTTGGGATGCTCGGAAACCGCTTCTTCCGCAGCAGCATTTCCTTCCGCGGATACAGCTTCCGCACCGCCGTCCGGCGTTTCCGTAGCTGCGTTGCCGCAGGATACTGCCGACAGCATCGCCAGCAGGGCAAGAACAAGAGCCAGATTCTTTTTCACGATGATTTTCTCCTCATATATTATTAATAAATGGACAACTAAGGTCAGTATACACCTTCTGCAAGAAATTGTCAATTGACAGATAAGTCGTTTTTGTACAGAAAAACAACACATTTTCTGGTTTTTTGCACAAAAAACAGACTCACCGGACGGTGAGTCTGTTTTGCTTTTGGATTGGTTTTATTCCGCATTCCCGGTTTCGCGCACCGCTTTTTTGATTTTTCCGAGGTGGCGGAAGTAGAAGACCGTGTGCGCCGCCGTGGTGAGGAACCACGAAATCGGATACGACAGGTAGAGCACCGGAAGCGAGCGGAACGCGGCGAAGATCGTCATGACCCAGATGACGCGGAGGAGGCACGAGCCGACCAGCGACGTGACCATCGGGATGATCGACATGCCCATGCCGCGCTGTCCGCCGACCATGACTTCCATCGTGCCGCACAGGAAGTACGGGATGATGAGGTAGGTCAGACGCGTAATGCCGTACGGAATCGCATCGGGATCGTTCGGAAGGTAGATTTTCAGAAGCGGTTCGGCGAAGCTGTACATCAGCGTGCCGACGCCGAGACCGATCACCATGACAACGATGAAGCAGCGGAAGACCACTTTGTTGATCATGTGGTACTTCTTCGCGCCCATGTTCTGACCAACAAAAGTCAGTGCCGCGTGGTAAACGGAGTTCATCGCGGTGTATGCGAAGCCTTCGAGCTGTGCCGCGGCGGTGTTGCCCGCCATAACGAGAGAGCCGAAGGAGTTGACCGACGACTGGATGACGACGTTCGAAACCGAGAAGACGGAGCCCTGGATGCCCGCCGGAAGTCCGACGCGGATGATCTTCTGCATCTTGTCGCGGTGAATGCGGAGCTTGCGGAAGTCGAGATGACAGCAGCTCTTTTCACGGACAAGGCAGACGACGATCATCACCATTGAAACGTACTGCGAAATGATCGTCGCGAGAGCAACGCCCGCCACACTCATACGGAAGAGGATGACGAACACCAGGTTCAGCGCGACGTTGATAAAACCGGACAGCGTGAGGAAGAACAGCGGACGCTTCGTGTCACCGACCGAACGCAGGATCGACGCGCCGAAGTTGTAGATCAGCGACGCAGGTGTGCCGATGAAGTAGATCGCGAGGTAGGTCGTGGACAGCGGAAGGACGTCGTCCGGAGTGCCCATCCACTTGAGGAAGGTGCCAGAGCAGAGACAGCCGAACGCACCGACGATCACGCCGCAGAAAATGCTGATGAGAATGGACGTATGTACCGTTTTCTGTACCCCTTCTTCGTCGTTCGCACCGAAGTCGTGCGCGACCGCGACGGCGGTACCGACGGAAAGTCCCATGAATACGTTCAGGATCAGGTTGACGAGCGCACCGGTCGAGCCGACGGCGGCAAGCGCATGGCTCCCGTCAAACCGCCCGACGACGACGTTGTCCGCCGCGTTGTAGAGCAGCTGCAGAATCCCCGTCAGCATCAGCGGGACGATGTACCGGACAATCTGCCCGGTCAGCGAGCGTTCTTTCGGTTGTTTTGTTGCTGTACTGTGCATTTCATACTCCGTTTTTTTATCAAATTACAGTTTTGCGGGGAAACCTTTTTAAGGAAAAGGTTTCCCCGCACCCCTTCCAAAACCTTTTCGGAAGGGAAATAGTTCGAATGATTACAGATTATATTATAGCACTGCGAAATTCAAAAAACAATGTCAATTCGTACAGTTTTTTGCAGGGTGGAATGAGCGGCACTTCCCTATTTCGTTCAGCTGATCTTAAAATTATCGCTGCCGCCCGTAATAATATTGTGCCAGAAAGGAATGGTTACGTCAGGCTTGCTTACCTCATGCGAATGTTCCACAAAACGGCGGTGCAGATAATCCGCAAGATTTTCACCGTAATACAGCGTGTCCAGTCCATAGACAGAAATCACCGGCGGATCGTCCTCGCCGTCCATCTGCGGAACATAACTGCGTACATATACAGGAATCAGCTTCGGCGACCGTTCCGCAAACACCGCGCGGCATACTTCCAGACGCTCTTCCATTTTCTCCGGACGTTCCCCCCATGCCTTCATCCAGTAGCCGTTTTCTACATCATACAAAAGACCTTGCAGCGGCCATTCCATCTGGTTCCGGATCACCGCAACACTTTCTTCCGAAAAATCATTCCAGATCGGGAACCAGTCCCAGCGAATCGTCGGCGGAGGCTCCGGCGGATCGGTGGAAACCGGCAGTCCTGCGGCGTAAAACTCACGCAGAGCCTTCGGAAAAACGATCCCGTAGAATTCTTCCGCCCTCGCAAGCTCCTCCTCCGTCAGCCCCGGCGCAAAATGAACGCCGTGCTCCTTCAAAATTTCAACAAGTTCAGCGTAAACCATAAATTCTCCTATCAGTCTGCACAGACTCTGTCCATCCATTCGTCTGAAGTTTTTTGGAAAGGGAGTTCGGACGAGTTTGCTTCGCAACCTCAGAAACCTTTTTTTCAAAAAAGGTTTTCCCGAGAAACATTATTTCCCTCAAAGCCATCCCATGTCGATGAGCCAGTTTTTCATGAGACCGGCCCACTGGGCGACGTGGGGTGCGTTCGGGGCGAGGCCGAGGCCGTGCGCGCCGGACGGGAAGATGTGCATTTCGTGGTTGATGCCGTGTTCGCGGAGTGCCTTCGCGTAGAGGTAGCTGTTGATGACGTTGACGCCGGCGTCGTCGGAGGTGTGCCAGATGAACGCGGTCGGCGTGGTGTCGGAAACCAGCAGATCGGGGGAATAGGGATCGAAATCCGTCCAGTCCTTCCCGAGAAGGTTGTAATAGGAACCGCCGTGGGAAACGCGCGTTTCGTCCGGCTTGTGAATAACGGGATAACACAGGATCGTTGCGTTCGGAAGCGGACAGAGCTTGTCGGTTTCGTCGATGTCTTCAAACTCGATCGGCGCGGTGTAGGTCGAAACGAGCGCGGACAGATGACCGCCCGCAGAGGAACCCATTACGGCAATCTTTTCCGGATTGATGCCGTATTCCGCCGCGTGTGCGCGGACGTAACGGATCGAACGGCGGATGTCGAGAAGCGGGAGCGGGAACCGGTGCGGCGATACGCGGTATTCGCATACAAACGCGTCCATGCCGATGCTGTTGAAGTATTCGGCGTAGCCCTTGCCTTCGTGGGCCGCACGTCCGGCGTAGCCGCCGCCGGGACAGATCACAACCGTCGCGTCGCTCACTTTGTTTTCTGCCGGATAGTATTCCAGTACCGGAACTTCTTCGCACTTGCCGGGGACGTTTTCCCAAAGCTGAATGGTCGTCATAAAAAAATCCTCCTGATTTTTTTAGCTAAGAGCATTTGAGCTAAGAGCTAATAGTGAATAGTGAATAGTGAATAGCTGTCCCGACTTTCCGTCAGCGGACAGCCGTAAAATTCCACCACAGCTATTCACTCTTAGCTCTTAGTTCTTAGCTATTAATGGTGATAGCCGGTCATTTTGACGCTGTATTCGGTGCATAGAACGGAAAAACGCTTGTATTCCTTCTCTTTCAGCGATCCGCGCAGTTCTTCCGTCCGGATTTTCAGTTTTGCCAGAGCGGCCTGTGCCGCATCCTTGTAGTTGTTCTCCAGATTCGACTGCAGCTCCGCCAGAATCTCTTCCAGCTCCTTCACCGCCGTCGATTTTCCAAACCAGAAAGCCATACTCAATATCCCCTTTCCCAGATTGAAAGTTTTTGAAGAGGGGTTCGGGGAGGAACTTTTTTCAAAAAGTTCCTCCCCGAAAAACTTTATTTCTTATTCTTCGTCTTCCTTCGCAACTACGGCGATGCCGAGTTCGGCGAGAGAGGACGGGTCGGCTGCTGCGGGACACTTGGAGAGAAGTTCGGACGCGTTCTGTACCTTCGGGAAGGCGATGACGTCGCGGATGTCTTCGAGGCCGAGCAGGAGAGTTACAACACGGTCAAGACCGAATGCGAGGCCGCCGTGCGGGGGTACGCCGTACTTGAATGCTTCGAGGAGGAAGCCGAACTTTTCTTCCGCTTCTTCCGCGCCGATTCCGAGCGCGTCGAACATCTTGGTCTGCATTTCGGTGGTGTGGATACGGATGGAACCGCCGCCGAGTTCGGTGCCGTTCAGGACGCAGTCATACGCTCTCGCGCGGACTTCGCCGGGATCGGTTTCGAGAAGCGGGAGGTCTTCTTCCATCGGCATGGTGAAGGGATGGTGCTTCGCGTAGAAGCGGTTGTCTTCTTCGGAGTACTCGAGAAGCGGGAATTCGGTGACCCAGAGGAAGTTGAACTTCGACTTGTCAACGATCCCCATTCTCTTCGCAACTTCGCAGCGGAGTGCGCCGAGAGAGTCGAATACAACGGTATTCTTCGCCGCAACGATGAGGAGAAGGTCGCCGTCTTCGCAGCCCATACGTTCGGTGATCGCAGCGATTTCTTCGGGGGTCATGAACTTCGCGAAGGAAGAGGTCGGTGCGCCTGCGGTGTTCTTGTACCATGCGAGACCGCGTGCGCCGTAGGTCTTCACGAATTCGGTGAGGGAGTCGATTTCCTTACGGGTGAACTTCGCGCCGCCCTTGACGTTGATGCCGCGTACGCTGCCGCCGTCGGCAACCGCGCCTGCGAATACGGAGAATCCGCTGCCCGCAACGAGGTCGGAGAGATTGCAGAGTTCGAGACCGAAACGGGTGTCCGGCTTGTCGGAACCGAAGCGTTCCATTGCTTCCTTGTAGGTCATGCGCGGGAACGGGATTTCGAGGGGCTGGTGCATGAAGTTGTCGAAGAGGTACTTGATGTAGCCTTCGTTCATTGCGATGATGTCTTCTTCGTCGGAGAAGGACATTTCAAGGTCGATCTGGGTGAATTCGGGCTGACGGTCTGCACGGAGGTCTTCGTCACGGAAGCAGCGCGCGATCTGGAGGTAACGGTCGAAGCCGGAGTACATCAGAAGCTGCTTGTAAAGCTGGGGAGACTGCGGAAGCGCGTAGAACTTGCCGGGATGAACGCGGCTCGGTACGAGGTAGTCGCGGGCGCCTTCCGGAGTGGGCTTGATGAGGCACGGGGTTTCGATGTCGATGAAGCCGTTGTCCGCAAAGTAGTCGCGGGTGAGCTTGACGATCTGGGAACGTGCGATGATGTTTCTCTGGAGGTCGGGTCTTCTGAGGTCGAGGTAGCGGTGCTTCAGACGGAGTTCCGGACGTACGTCGCTGTTTTCAACGATCGCGAACGGAGGGGTCTGCGCTTCTGCGAGAACCTTGAAGGATTCGACATAAACTTCGATTTCGCCGGTGGGGAGGTTCTTGTTGATGGCAGCTTCGCCGCGGGAACGGACGGTACCGGTCGCGGAGAGAACGTATTCCGCGCGGACGCCGAATGCGGTGTTGAAGATGTCTTCGGGGGTGGTGTCGTCGAACGCGAGCTGGAGGAGACCGGTACGGTCGCGGACATCGATGAAGATGAGGCTGCCGAGGTCGCGCTGTCTCTGGCACCAGCCGGTTACGGTAACTTTACGGCCGATGTCTTTTGCGGTAAGGGTACCGCAGTAGTCGGTTCTTTTATCTGCACTGGTAAATGACTGCATGGTATTGTTGTCCTTTCGGTAATGTAAATGGTGATATATATGAATTTAAATTATTAACGGTTCTGTCTCTTTTCGTCCGTTCCGGTATGATCTGTATACCGCATATGACCACTTCCCTTCAGGGTTCTGACTTACTGCGGAAATCCGAGGAAATCCTGCAGTCCGCCGAGGGTGACGCCGTTTCCGACTTCGTAAACAGTCATGCCCGCTTCCTTCGCCGCCTGTGCGTGTTCTGCGGAGGCGGTGCAGACGACGGTGGTGTCCGCGGACATTCCGTAGTTTTCCACAGCATGGCCGAACAGTTCCGGCGCATCGTCTCCGGTGAGGAGGAGATCGAACAGGTCACGGTCGATGCCGTCCGCCGATGCCGCCGCTGCGGCGAGCTTCAGTTCCGTCTTCGACAGAACTTCCAGCAGACGTTCGTCCGCGGACAGACCGTCGGTCAGGTCGAAAATAACGAGCTGCCACCGGCACTTTTCGTACATGGCGTCGTTTTCGTGCCAGCTTCTGCCCATGTTGCGTTCGTACTTTTTGACGTACGCACGGGTGAACTCGTCGGCGGTGATGCCGTAGCACTCCATCATGTCGAACAGGTACATGAACGTGTCCGCGACTTCCTCAACGAAGTGTTCGCGCACACTTTCGTTGTCCATGATGCCGTCCGCGCCCTTTTTCTTGATGATGGCAATGGCTTCCCCGAGTTCGTCGATGCTCCACAGAATGGAAAACGGTGCGTTTTCGGGAGTCCGGCCGTCGATCCAGCCCTTTTCCACAGCAAGGTCATGCTGCATTTTCAGAAACTGCGAGATTTTTCCGTCCATAGAGTGTGTGTTATCGGGGAAAACCTTTTTGAAAAAAGGTTTTCCCCGAACCCCTTTCCAAAAACTTTTAATCTGTGAGAAGAAGTTCGGTGAGTGCGGATTGTTTGACTCCCCCATAAAACCATTTCCTTTTTAAAAGGTTTTGAGGAGGGGTTCGTGGAGGAACTTTTCCTTAAAAAGTTCCTCCACGAGAAATCACTTTCCCTTAATAAAATCGATGATTTCGTCGAGCTTCAGGGTGGTCTGTTCGCTGGTTGCCATTTCCTTGATGGTGGCGGTACCCGCTTCGATTTCGGAATCGCCGAGCATGAGGACGTATTCCGCGGCGATCTTGTCGGCGTACTTCATCTGTGCCTTGAGGCTTCTGCCCATGATATCGCAGTCGGCGCCGATGCCGGCGTTACGGAGTTCGCTGACGATTTCCATCGCCTTTGCGGATGCATTCGCACCCATGGAAGCGATGTAGAGCTTCGGAACGGCGAGTCTCGGTACTTCGATGCCGCACTGCTTCATCGCGAGGATGATGCGGGTGATGCCCATACCGAAGCCGATGCCTGCCATCTTGGGACCGCCGAGTTCTTCCATGAGACCGTCGTAACGGCCGCCGCCGCAGACGGTGCTCTGGGAGCCGATGCCTTCTGCGATGAATTCGAATACGGTACGGGTATAATAGTCGAGACCGCGTACGATGTGCGGGTCAACGACGTAGTCGATGCCGCATGCCTTCAGATAGCCTTCGAGTTCGTCCATGTGTGCGCGGCATTCGGGGCACAGGTGGTCGATGGTGCGGGGAGCGTTTTCCGCGACCTTTTTGCAGGAATCGTTCTTGCAGTCGAGGGCACGGAGGGGATTGGTCTCGATGCGGTCGAGGCAGGTATCGCAGAGTTCATCGGAGTGGGACTTCAGGTAGTCCTTGAGAGCGGCACGGTAAGCGGGACGGCAGTTGGGGCATCCGATGGAGTTGATGTGCAGCTTGATGCCGGTGATGCCGAGTTCGCGGATGACGGTATCGCCGAGGGAGATGATGGTGAAGTCAGCCCCTGCGGAAGGAGCGCCGAACATTTCGGTACCGAACTGGACGAATTCGCGGCTGCGTCCGGCTTCGGGCTTTTCGTAGCGGAAACAGTTGATGACGTAGTAATACTTGAGCGGGAGGGTGTCGGTCGCCTTACCGTTTTCGATGATGGCGCGGGCTACGGACGCGGTGCCTTCCGGGCGAAGCGCGTAGACAGTGCCTTCCTTATCGGTAAAGGTATACATTTCCTTCTGGACAACGTCGGTGGTTTCGCCGACGCCGCGGCGGAAGAGTCCGATTTCCTCAAACGTCGGAACCTTGATCTCGGTAAAACCGAACCGGTCCGCGACATCGCGGACTTTCTTTTCTATATAGTTCCACGCGAACACGTCGGGCGCCATAACGTCCATCGTGCCGCGGGGCTTGATGATTTTTTCCATGTTCTTCTCCATATACCAAGGCATAAAATGCCGATTTTCTCTGATTATATAAGTATATCAAAAAAAACACGATTTATCAAGTGCCAAAGTATTATTTTTCCGCCGATTTGTTCTTTTTCTTACAAAATGGGGAGAGTGCATGTCGTTTGTGAAGGGGAAACGGTCGCTTTCTTGAAAGAAAGCTCCGCAAAGAACTTTAATCTGTTGTAGCCGGTTTGTGTACTGCAAACTTGTAGTTTTTAGGGGGATTTTTGATGGGTTTGTGCGCAGCCATTTAGTTCGTCCCAGCTGACAAAATATGAGCGATCCAATTTCTGAGGAAGGGTGGAGACGGAAGTCAGGGGCCACCGAGACCCTGACTACCCACGCCGGTTTGGATATACGTGATACAGTGCAATCGACAGCAATCTCTCTACGTGAGTAATTGCCCGCTCGGCTTGGCTGCCGCCGTCCTCGCTTCTGCT
>JAFQFS010000053.1 GCA_017398585.1 Clostridia bacterium | reverse complement strand
CGTAAACAAAACAAAAAATCCGCACTCGCGGAAAACAGGCTTTCTCCGGAGAGCGGGAAACAAAAGAAAAGAGCAGGATATACAATATCCCGCTCTCCAATGGACCATCGGGGACTCGAACCCAGGACCGACCGGTTATGAGCCGGGAGCTCTAACCAACTGAGCTAATGGTCCTCATAAGCATAGTATTCACTATACCGTCTTAATATTATAGCACAAACACAAATTCTTGTCAAGCGTTTGAAGTTTTTTGAAAGGGTGCGGGAAAACTTTTTTTCAAAAAAGTTTTCCCGCGTAACTTCATTTCCTAAAACATCATGCCGCTGACGTAGGCATCCGTGAAGCCTTTGTCGGACGACAGTTCCGTGTAGCGCGCGTTGGTCATGATCTCCTGCAGGCTTGTGCGCACCGCATCGTCGTACATATACGCTGCCGCGCCTGCGAGGGACGTATTCCCCGCCGCCTGCACGATGCCGCGTTCCACGCATGTTCTCGGAATGATCCCGATTTCCGCTGCGGAGTTTACGTCGATGCCGCCGCCGAACGAGCCGGCGAGGTAGACCGCTTCAAGGTCATCCGCCGTGATGCCAGCCGTGCGAAGCAGGACTTTGATGCCCGCCGCGATTGCCGCTTTCGCCGTCTGCACCGCGCGGATGTCCTTGCCCGTCAGCTTCACGGTTTCCGTGAAGTAGATGCAGTCGTCGTCTGCGTCCGTACAGCTTTCGAGCGCGTCGAACAGGTCACGGTCGTAGTCACGCGGTTCCGCGTCGTCGAACATGTCCGCAGGAGTTTCGAAGAAACTCCAGTCTTCCAGTTCGTCGAAATCTTCGCAGATTGAACCGGTCGGCGCGATCCGTCCGGCACGTACCGCTTCCGCCGCCGCGTCGATGATGCCGCTGCCGCAGATGCCGGTCGCTTCGCCGTCTCCGACGACTTTCACGTCGAATCCGCCCGTTTCCGCGTTCGCTTTGACTTTATAGACCGCGCCGGGCGTTGCGCTCATGCCCATTTCGATCTCCGCGCCTTCGAGTGCCGGACCGGCTGCCGTTGCCGCGAAATAATATTTGCCATCCGCGATCACGCACAGCTCGCCGTTTGTGCCGAGGTCCATGAACAGGACGTTCTTTCCTTTGATTTCGGGATATTTTTCGAGGATGTATGCCAGACCGACCGTGATATCGCCGCCGACGTACGATGCCGCGAGGGGAGCGAGGTACACGAGTCCGTCCGGATTCATGAAGTCCGCCGCGCCGCAGAGACGGTCATCCGCGCGCAGTTCCATGCCGAATTTCGTCTGCATGAAAAACGGCGAAACGGCGATCGGTGCGGTATCCAGTCCCGCGTAGAGGTGTTCCATGACGGAGTTGCCCGCGACGGAGGTATAGAGAATCTGATTTTTATCAATTCCCGCACGGCGGCAGAGCTTTGCGGTGTGTTCCGCAAGAGCCGTACGGATGGAGGTCGTAAGGAGTTCCGCGTCTCCGGACGCTGCACGGGACATACGTGCGATGACGTCGCCGCCGCAGCTGCGCTGAGGATTGCCGAAGACGTCGCCGCAGAGTTCCGCACCGGTCTGCATATCGCGCAGGGAGAGGGCGACGGTGGTCGTGCCGATGTCGACGGCGAGGAACGCGTACGTTCCGGGGGCGGTCGTCACGTCAATAACGCGGTTCCCGCAGGTGAGGACGGTGAAGTCCGTGACGCCGCGCTGCAGTTCCTTCGACACGCGGCAGACAGCGGAAAACGGAATGTCCGCGCCGCATCCGAGAGCGGTGCGGAGGTTTTCGAGGGTATCCGTGGGTTTTTCAAGCGTCGGCAGGGTGAGTGTGATGTTTTTGAACGTGACGACGGGGGAGACCGCCGCAACGGTTTCGCTGAAGACCGCACCGGTCAGCTCGTCCGCCGCCGGGAGGTAGACATCGGTGATGCCGTCGGCGGGGCAGAGGCAGAGGTAGCGGAGAGATGCGGATGTGTGCAGTTCTGCGGGAACGCCGCATCGTGCGAGGACGGAAGCGGAATCGACACCGTCGAGGAAGGAGGTTTCCGCAGAGGTGAGAGCGGATTCGCCGAGGACGGCACAGATGCACTTGCCGCACTTGCCATGACCGCCGCAGGGGGTATGCAGCGTCACACCGGGAAGAGCGGAGACGAGTTCGAAGAGAGTTTTCGCGGATTCGGAGGGGATGTCGTAAAGTTTATCGGATGTATGGATACGCATAGGATACCTCCATATTGAATAAAGCAGTAAAAAATCTATTTACTGACGATTTGCACTTACTTAGTCAATCCATATAGATTAAAGTTTTTTGAAAGGGGTGTTCGGATGAGTCTGCTGCGCAGCCTCAGAAACTTTTTCTCGAAAAAGTTTTCCCCGAAAAACATAATTTTCTCACTCAATCGATTCGATTTTGTCGATGTCGTAGGGGGTGTTCTGGTAGACGAAGTAGTTGAGCCAGTTGGAGAAGAGGAGGTGTGCGTGACCTCTCCAGACATTCGGAGGAATATTGGCGGGGTCATCGTTCGGGAAGTAATGCTTCGGGAGTTCGATGGGCAGACCGCGGCTGACGTCACGGAAATATTCGGCTGCGAGGGTACCGCTGTCGTATTCGCTGTGACCGGTGACGTAGAAGAGGCGGCGTTTGCGGGACGCGATGATATAGACGCCGGCTTCGTCGGATTCAGCGAGGATCTCGAGCTTCGGGCATGCAGCGATATCTTCGCGGCGCACTTCGGTATGACGGGAATGGGGTGCAACGAATTCCTCGTCGAAGCCGCGGAGGAGGGGATGGGTGGGTTCGAGGTTTTTATGCTTGAAGATACCGAACATTTTCTTCGGGAGGGGATATTTCGGGATGCCGTAATGGAAATGGAGTGCTGCCTGAGCCGCCCAGCAGATATGGAAGGTGGAATAGACGTTGGTTTTGGACCAGGTCATGATCTCGCAGAGCTCGTCCCAGTAATCGACATCGGAGAAGTCGAGATTTTCAACGGGAGCGCCGGTGATAATAAGACCGTCGAACTTCTGGTTCTTCACTTCATCGAAGGTACGGTAGAAGGTCGCCATATGCTGTGCACTGACGTTGACGGAGATATGGGAAGCGACGCGGAGGAGGGTCAGTTCGATCTGGAGAGGGGAATTGGAGAGAAGGCGGATGATCTGGTTTTCCGTGGTGATCTTGGTGGGCATGAGGTTGAGGACCGCGATCTTCAGGGGGCGGATATCCTGCGTGGTGGCGCGGAGTTCGTCCATGACGAAGATGTTCTCCGACTGGAGGACTTCGCCGGCGGGAAGGCCGGTGGGAATCTTTATAGGCATGGTATTGGATTCTCCTGTATTTTTGTTGGAATACCAAACTGTTTGTTTGATTTGAAAGGAAGAAAAACGCTGAGGCGTTTTTCAAATTTTTATGTCCACAGCGCACGAGACACTACGTGTCTCAGGACGGGCGCCAGAGAGACCCGGTCGCGGGCCTCTCTGGACTCTCCGCGACCAGACGAGTTCGCTTCGCGAACTCGGAGTGTCCTCTGGACACCTCTGCGTTTTTGCAGTTGGATGGTATGGAATACCCTCGACACGTTTGGGTCGGTGGAAGGGTTGAGCAGATTATGCGCTGACCGCGGAATTGTGGGGTGGCGGTTGTGCACGGACGGGGAGAAGAGTTATTCAACTATTAGCTCTTTTTTACTCTTCGTCTTCGAAACGGATGGTTTTGGTGTGGGCGTCGTGGGCGACGACGGTGTTCGGGAAGACGGAGGTCGCTTCATTTGCGAATTCGTCCGGATCGGTGAGGGCGGGGCTGTAATGCGTGAGCCAGAGTTCGGCGCATTCCGCGTCACGGGCGAGTTTTGCTGCGTCCGTCATGGTCATATGGCTCGATTCCTTGGCGCGGTCGGACTTTGCACGTTCGAACATGCCTTCGCAGATGAACAGGTCAGCATCCGCCGCCATCATGCCGATGATCCCGACGGGGCGGGTATCGGTCGTATAGGTTACGTGGATGCCGCGGCGGGTCTCGCCGAGAACCATATCGGGGGTGTAGCCGTCGATGGATTCGCCCTTCTGGAGCTTCGACCAGAGCTTGATCGGAACGCCGTTTGCTTCCGCTTTGGCGCGGTCGAATTTGCCGCCGCGTTTGATACGGATGTCATAGCCGAGGCAGGGGCAGGAATGGCGGACTTCGAAGGACGTGATGCCGAAGCCGTGGCGTTCGAGCGTGGAGAAATCGCCCAGTTCGACGGTGTTGACGCGGAACGGAAGTTCCGGTGCAATGATGGTGAGTGCCTTCACGATCTCGCCGATCCCGCGCGGTCCCGCGATGGTGAGCGGTTCGGTATGACCTTCGTTGCCCATGGAAAGAAGGAGACCGGGCAGACCGCTGATGTGGTCGGCATGGAAATGTGTAATTAAGATCGTGCCGATTTTTCCGAGGGAAAATCCGGCGTTTTTGACGGCGAGCTGAGTTCCTTCGCCGCAGTCGATGAGGAGACCGACGCCGTTGTAGCGCATATAGCAGCAGCAAAGGAATCGGTCAAGCCGCGGTACGGATCCGCCCGTACCGGGAAGAGAAACATCAAGCATAAAAATTTACCTCAAAAAGAAAAGACGAAAATAAAATTAAAGAAAATTTGAAAAAATAATATGTATCAACCGGCTGTACGCCGAAGAATAAACAAAGTCACCGCGGTCAGCGCATCATCCCCGCAACCCTTGCACCGACACAAACGTGTCGGGTTTTGTCTGAATATTCCAGCAAAACGAACGCATGGAGAATCCAAGGGGGAACCCGAGTTCGCCAGCGAACTCGTCTGGCCGCGGGAGATTCACAAGAGGTTTCGCGCGAAAACCTCGTGTGCGCCGTGCCGCGGAGGCACATTAAATTTAAGAAAAATGACTTAACAAGTCATTTTTCTACCTTGCACGCCGAAGGCGTGCAGAAGAAAAAGAAACAATTTATATTATACAATATTTTGTACCCCAATAAAAGGGGGATTTCGAAAATAATCGAAAGAGAGAGAACAAAAAAGCCTCCCGCTGTGGCGTTTCGTAACAAGCGTAGAGAAACCCTGCTCTCGCAAGGACGGTGCCCTCCCGGCCGGTTCGTGCTCCCAGCATCCTGTCACAGCGGCGGCGCGGAATGCGTCACGCGGCAGCGGAGGGAGGTCTGCATACCTCACAGCCGGAGTCCGGGCTCCTTTTTACTCTTCGTGGGTTTTTACGCTCGCTACTATCTCGCTCACAGCAGGAGACAGCTTTGGGTTCTGTAGAGTTTACTCAGTCAACATCGTCATAGAAGATGTCGGAGAATTCGTCGTCGAAAATGTCCGCGATGCGGTCGAATTCTTCGTCGTCCTCGATGGTTTCGAGGATATCTTCGCCGTCTTCGTCTACTCCGCACTTGAGGATAACGTATTCTTCGCTTTCTTCTTCACCGTCTTCGTTTACCGGGATCAGCGCCTTGTAGACAGCACCTTCGTGTTCCAGGGTGCCGAGCAGGGCAAAATGAAGTTCGTTGCCTTCCTCGTCGGTCAGAGTGTAGATTTCCGGATCGTACTCTTCGACAGATTCAATGTTTTCGTTTTCCGCGTTAAAGAGTCCGTCTTTCTTATCCATTGTTATTCTTACCTTTCAGCAGTTATTGATGTACGGCGTCTTAAATAATACCGTCTGCGATATTATTGTACCGCGAAACGGACATTTTGTCAAGGGGGTATTTTGTCGCGGGGATAGTTCCCCGGAAATGGAGGTGAGAGGACGCACCTGACGGTGCGGAAGGAAGAAAAACGCCCTGCGGGCGTTTTTCAAATTTTATGCCACTGCGCGTGGCGGCGCACAAGAGGCTTTCGCGCGAAGCCTCTTGTGAATCACCCGCGCCAGAGGAGGGGAAGTGTCCCCTCCTCTGGACTCTTCCCCTCGGATGATGCGCTAACCGCGGGGGGCTAAGAATAAAGTATATTTTGTAGCCGGAAGTTAGGCTTTTTCCGCGGTTAGCCTATATCTGCGCAACCCTTACACCGGTATGTACGTGTCGATGGTTGTCTTAACTATTCAGCTTCAGAAGCGAGAGGTGTCCAGAGGACACTTCCTCTGGTCGTGGAGAGTCATGAGAGGACCGCGACCGGTCCTCTTTTGCGCCGTCCCGCGTAGGGACATAAAAATTGAAAAAAGCACCGTCAGGTGCTTTTTTCTTCCTTATTTTTCTTGCGGTCAAGACGGAACATCCCGACGATGATCGAGCAGATAACAAAGATTTCGTTGAGCGTGCCGCCGATGTTGCCCGTCGACAGATGGTAGATGAACCAGCACGGAGGAGAGGGCAGCGTGAACAGACGTACCTTTGCCGCATCCTTCTGCGCAAACGAAATTGTCGTGAAAATCTGTCCTACCAGAGGGAAAATGTCGAGCGGAGACTTGTACGTCAGCGCAACGCAGATCACTGCCGCGATGCTGTAGAACCATACCCAGAACGTCGTGTTGTCCGCCCACTTGTAACGCCCGCGCTGATAGAACGTCAGACAGCGGCAGATGCCGTGAATGTTCAGAAGAGCGCCCGACATCCCGCCGAGCAGGGCGAGATTGACCGTGAACAGCGTCGCCGCGATGATCTGCGCCGCAAGCATTTTTTTCTGGGAGTTCAGCTGATAGCAGATGATCGTTACGATCAGCGCAAGAATTCCGAGAATCTGACCGATAATTTCTGTCATAGCAATACCTCAAATGTTATTTGTTGTCCGTTACGGCGAGCCAGTCTGCGACCAGCGCGTCCTGAAGAGATTTCAGCATTTCGCCGCCGCGTCCGCCGACCGCTCTGCCGTCGATTTCCTTTACCGGAATGCAGAACGATCCGCTTGATGAAATCATCACTTCGTCCGCGGTGAACAGATCCGCCTTTGTGAACGGGATTTCCGAGTACGGAATACCCAGCTTGCGGCACATCTTCAGAATATTCATCCGCGCGATGCCCGGCAGAATCAGATTGTCCGTTGCATGCGTACGGAATACGCCGTCAATGATCGCGTGAACGTTGCTGTGCGCACATTCTGTGACGATGCCGTTATCCGCGCCCTCGTACGACGGCCGGTAGAAGATCGCTTCGTGGCAGCCTGCCTGATGTGCCTTTTCCGATGCCATGACGTTCGGGAGCAGGTTCAGTGTCTTGATGTTGCAATGGTAGAAACGCGTGTCCGGAACCGTGATGCAGGTCGTGGGTTTGTACGTGTCCTGGACGTATTCGGGCGTCAGCGTGATCCAGAGATTTGCGGTCATATTGCCGCCGTGCGCGTGATTGCGCGGCGCCGTGCCTCGGGAAAACTGGATGTAGATGAACTGTTCGTGGCTGTCGACCTTCCGGATCAGTTCACGCAGAAGATCTCCCAGATCCGTCTTCGTGAACGGGGGACGGATGCCGAGAAGAACGGCGGAATTGTACAGACGGTCGAGGTGTTCCCCGAGACAGTAAATAATGTAATTGCGGCAGTACATCGCATCGTAGCAGCCGTCGCCGAAACAGGTCGCGCGGTCGTTCATCGGGACGGTGATGTTTTCGATGAGGTCGATGGTGCCGTTGTAGTAACCGAGATTTTTCATGGGTTCCTCCGGTATGGATTGCTTTACGGTGTTTATTATACATCTCCGGACGGAAAATGTAAAGGGGAATTTTTATGTCCGGTGGTCCCGGAGGGTATAAAATCCCGCGTTCTTCTGCCATAATAATGCAGAAAGGTTTTTTTATCAGAACCTTCCATTCCATTGACAATCCCCTTTGGGTGTGGTACAATTATTTTGAATGAAAATACGTCAGGATTCGATGAGAAAATTCGACTAAAAAACGGATGTATTATAATGAAAAATAAATTAACTTTATCATATATTTTAAAACGTGCGGCGGTGCTTCTTCTGGTGCCGGCGCTGCTGGTTTCCTGTACCGGAAAAAACAAGGTCGCGGTACCGTCGAAGACCGTCGGCGTCTCCCGCGCGGCAGAGCTGGTGCTTGGCGATGCGGAACGCGTGGAAGTCGTTCCGGAGGGGACAATCCCCGTCGTGGACGAGCAGCCCCCGCTCACAAATACGCAGGAACCTTCCGTTTCCGCAGACGGTGTTTCGTGGTCGTTTGAAAACGGAAAGTATACCTACATGTTCCCCGAGCCCGATCGCAGCACGCTGTCCGATCTGACCGACGTCAACAACACCAGCCGTGCCTTTTTTGATGATATCAACCCGGACGACGCCGGCGGAACATGGTATTTTGCTCCCACGACGGTCGATCCCGTGACCGGGGAAACCATCCTCACATGGGGTAAGGACCGTTCGGATACCACGCTTGCACTGCTTGCCAAGTACGGCGGCATCTACCGCGGCGACACCACGCGCAAGGTGTGCTATCTCACCTTTGACTGCGGCTACGAAAACGGCTTTACCGGAAAAATCATTGATACCCTCAACGCAAAGGGAGTTTCCGGTACCTTCTTCATCACCGGCGACTACGTCAAACAGGCGCCCGATATCATTGAACGCATGATCGACGAGGGACACATCCTCGGAAACCATACCGTCAACCACATCAATATGGCAAAGGCGACGGCGCAGGAGTTCATCGACGAGATTACCGGTCTGGAAGATATGGTCAAAGCCCTCCGTCCGAATTACGGACCGATCCGCTACTACCGTCCGCCGGAAGGCGCGACAAGCGAATGGGCACTCAAAATGGCCGACAAGCTCGGCGTACGCACCACGCTCTGGTCGTACACCTATAAGGATTATGTGACGGACGCACAGCTCGATCACTACACCGCACTGCAGAACCTCAAGGGCGGTCTCCATCCCGGCTGCGTCTACCTGCTCCATGCCGTATCCAGCACCAATGCCGCCGTTCTCGGCGAGCTGATCGACTGGATCCGCGCTCAGGGATACGAAATTCTCCCGCTCTGCGACATCGACATTACCGACGCGCAGGCGCAGAATAACGGATAACGGGATACGGGCAATCTGCACAAACGCTATCCATCCTTTTAGTTTAAAAGTTTTTGAAAAGGGGTCCGGGGAAAAACTTTTTTCAAAAAGTTTTTCCCCGGGAAAACATAAATTGTCCAAAGCCTTAGTTGCCATGAGCGGCGGCGTGGATTCGAGTGCCGCGATGCTGCTCTCCATGGAAAAATACGGACGTGAAAACGTCTGCGGGGTGACGCTCTGCCTGTCGGCGGAAGCGGATGCCGACGAAAAAAACTGTGCGGATGCGAAGTCCGTGTGCGACGCGCTCGGCGTGCCGCACGTTTCGGTCGATGCACGGGCGGAATTCGAACGCACCGTTATCGACTACTTTACCCGCGAATATTTCCGCGGACGTACGCCGAATCCCTGTGTGGTCTGCAACCGGACGGTCAAGTTCGGGCTGCTGTACGATTACGCGAAGGAAAGCGGCTTTGATAAAATCGTTACCGGACACTACGCCGTCACCGAAGAGAGGGACGGCATCACGTACCTCCGCCGTGCGGCGGACGCGAAGAAAGACCAGTCGTACGTTCTTGCGATGCTGTCGCAGGAGCAGATTGCGGCGGCAGATTTCCCCCTCGGCGGTATGACAAAGCCCGAGGTGCGCGAACTTGCGGCGGCGCACGGATTTGCATCCGCGAGCCGGAGCGACAGCCAGGACATCTGCTTTATCCCGGACGGAGATTACGCGGGATACCTCAAAAAGCGCTGCGGCATCGGCGATCAGCCGGGCGACTACGCGGACGAAACGGGGAAGATCCTCGGAAAGCACAAGGGGCAGTGGCAGTACACGATCGGCCAGCGGAAGGGGCTCGGTATTTCGATGGGACGGCATATTTTCGTCCTCGGAAAGGACGCAGAGCAGAACCGCGTGACCCTCGGCGATGAGGATCAATTATTTAAAACGGAGGTCCGCTTCACGGATGTGAACTGCATTTCCGGAGCACAGGCGGTGGAAGACGGAAAGACGTACACCGCGAAGCTGCGTTACGCGCACCGTCCCGCGCCGGCAAAACTGACGATCGGCGGGGAATGCGCGGTACTCACCTTTGAAGAACCCCAGCGCGCGCCCACGGCGGGACAGTTTGCCGTGGTATACGACGGAGATACCGTCGTATGTGCGGGCGTGATTGAATGACAGAAAAAGAAGTTTGAAGGAAGAAGCGAAGAATCATGGCGAAATTACACCTCCCCACGGCAGGATCAAGACGACGTACCTACAACATGATAGAGGATAAACCTATCCGGCTTTTCGGAACCGCTTCCGAATCCATCGTGGACGGCCCAGGGGTTCGCTTCGTTATTTTTGTACAGGGATGTCCCCATCACTGTCCCGGCTGTCACAATCCCGGCAGCCACGATCTCTGCGGCGGCACGATGTCGTCGACGCTGGAACTCTGGAACGAGATCCGCCGCGATCCCCTTCTGACCGGCGTGACGTTCTCCGGCGGAGAGCCGTTCCTCTGGGCGGACGAGCTTGCCGAGATCGGGAAGGCGGCCGCCGAAAAGGGGCTTGACGTGATGACGTATACGGGATATACCTACGAGCAGGTGCTCGAAATGGCGGAAACCGATCCCGGCGTGAAACGGCTGCTTACCGTGACGAATTATCTTGTTGACGGACGGTTCGAAGAGGAACTGCGGGATTTATCTCTCAAATACCGCGGAAGCTCGAATCAGCGGATCCTGGATGTGACGTGCTATCCGAATTCGAAGAATGCTGTCTGTACCAAGTGGTCTTAATGGACGCTCGCGCGGAGAGGGGAGAATACCTCCTTTATCCTCATGAAGCTGGAAGGTGGAGCGATCCCCTGTTTGTGTCCAGGGTGTTTCGCGGACTGCGGTCCGCGACTCAGGGCTCTGCCCTGAGAACCCGCAAGCCTTTGAAAAGGCTTGAGCGAAACTTTTCGGCAGACAGCGTTTTGTGCAGATTTATATTATCGGAGGAATTACATAGATGAAAAACCAGAGAATTTTAGTAATCAGCAGTGCGAATATCGACTTTGTTCAGCGGATGCGCCGCATCCCCTACGCCGGTGAAACCGTCGTCGAAAACGATATCGGCTATTCCTATATCCCCGGCGGAAAGGGCGCCAACAGCGCCATCACCTTCGCACGTCTCGGTGCCGACTGTGTCTTCACCTGCAAGCTCGGCCGTGACTCCAATGCGAAGCGTCTCACCTCCATCTACCGGAACGAAGGCATCGACATCCGCTATATCCTCGAAGACCCCGAAGTTCCCACCGGTCTTGCCTCCATTCTCGTCGAGGAAAACGGTAAGAACCGCATCATCGTATATCCCGGCGCAAATATGACCATGACCGCCGCCGAAATCGAGGAACCCTTCACCTGTTACCCCGAAGCGGTCTATATGCAGCTTGAAATTCCGGACGAAGCCATCCTCGAAGCTGCACGCCGTGCGCACGAAGCGGATATCCCCGTCTTCATCGACGCCGGTCCCGCACGCCTCGACTTCCCGCTGAAGGAACTCGGACGCGTCGAGATCTTCTCCCCGAACGAAAGCGAAACCCGCATTTTCACCGGCATCGCCCCCACCAATGAGGAAACTACCCTCCGTGCGGCGATCCGTCTGTCCACGCTCGTTGACGCCAAGTATATCGTCATCAAGCTCGGCGAACGCGGCGCGTTTATCTACGACGTGAAGGGCAAGGAATATTATGTCGTTCCCGCCGAAAAGGTCGAAGCGGTCGACACCACCGCCGCCGGCGACGTTTTCACCGCGGCAATGGTCTATGTCTACCTGCAGAACGGAAACATCGTGTCCGCCGTTAAGTACGCAACCTGCGCGGCAGCAATTTCCGTTACCAGAGCGGGCGCATCGTCGTCCATCCCGACCCGTGCGGAAGTCATCGCGTACGCAAGAAAGAAGAAGGCAGAAGAATCCGGTGAAGCGGCTCCCGCAGCCGACGACAAAACTACCGGCGACGAGGAAATGAACGAAATATGATTATTGTCGGTATTGACTTCGGCGACGCCAGAACGGGCATCGCCGTGTGCGATAAATTTGAAATGATGGCGAGCGACGCGGGCTGCGTCGCTGCCGATTCCTATAAAAAGGCGCTCGCCGCCGTCGGCGAACGTGTGAAGGAACTGAAAGCGGAGCTGATCGTGGTCGGCAATCCGATCAATATGGACGGTTCGCAGGGTTCCAGAAGCGAAAAATGCAAGGCATTTGCGCGCGAACTGTCGGAGTTGACAGGCATTCCGTCCGTCATGTACGACGAACGCCTGACCACTGTCGCGGCGCACAAAATCCTGAACGAAAACAACGTCCGCGGCAAAAAGCGCAAGGCAACGGTCGACACGCTTTCCGCGCGCCTGATCCTCGAAGATTACCTCACGGTAAGAAAACGCGAACAGGCAAACGGATAAACGTAAAACAATATCAAGGCTCCCTCCGGGAGGGGGCTGTCATGGAGGACGGAACGTCCTCCCGTGACTGGGGGAGAATGCGGTACTGATGATATCAGCTCACTGCCGAAGGCGTGCGGCTGTAATTTTACTTCAACTACAAAATATAACGACTCAAATCCTTTGTGACGCATTCTCCTTCCGGCACTGCGTGCCACCTTCCTCCCGGAGGAAGGCATTTTGTTAACCGAATTTTCTCTTAAGTTGACAGTATTTTTAAAATTGTACCTCAGGCTGTACAGCCTTTCTATATCCACAAGGAGAAACCCAAATGAAAAACGCAGTATCCATTACCCGTTATGATATCGACCGTTACGAGAGATATCACGAAAACGACACCGTAAGACGCGCACTCACCGGCGTCTTCGCGAAGACCAACATGGGCGACATGGCGTTCACCACCAAGAACGCGAAGAAGAACCAGTTCTTCTTCTCCACCGATATCAAGACGATGTCTGCGACGAACCAGATGTCCAGCGGACGCTGCTGGCTTTTCGCTGCAACCAACGTCCTCCGCGAAATTATCGCGAAGAAGCTCAATGTAGAAGGATTCGAACTCTCCCAGTCCTACCTCGCGTTCTTCGATAAGTTCGAACGGATCAATTATTACATCGCAAGCGTGATCGATACCGCGAACGAAGCGCATAATTCCCGTGTCGTTGACCATATCGTCGGTACCGGCGTGCATGACGGCGGTCAGTGGGATATGTTCGTGAATATCGTGAAAAAGTACGGCATCCTGCCGAAGGTATGCTATCCCGAAACCTTCCAGTCCTCCAATACCGGCAACGTCAACAAGCACATCAACGCTTACCTCCGCGCAAAGACGCCGGAACTCCGCAAACTTGCCGCTGCGGGCGAAACCGACGCTCTCGCGGCTCTCCGTGCGGAAATGCTCGAAAAGACCTACTCTTTCCTCTGTGCCTGCTACGATGTTCCTCCGCAGGAATTCGACTTCGAATACAAGGACAAGGACGGCAAGATCATCACTGTCCGTGATATGACTCCTCTCAAGTTCTTCGAAACCTACATCGGCGATTACCTCGACAACTACGTGAGCATCATCCACGCTCCCACGGAAGACAAGCCGTTCAATAAGGCGTACACCGTCAAGTACCTCGGCAACGTAGTCGGCGGCGCGGACGTCTGCTACCTCAACCTCGAAATGGATGAGTTCAAGGCGCTTGTCGTCAAGCAGCTCACCGACGGCGAGGACAACAAGGGCGAGATCGTATGGTTCGGTTCCGACTGCGGCAAGTACAACGACCGCGAAAAGGCATGCTGGGATGTGGAACAGTACAACGAAGCGGCTCTCACCGGCCTCGACGTTGCTATGACCAAGGAAGACATGCTCAACTACCACACCAGCCAGATGAACCACGCAATGTGCATCACCGGCGTGAACATCGACGAAGCGACCGGCAAGCCGAACCGCTGGAAGATCGAAAACAGCTGGGGTACCGGCGGAGCGCACGGCGGTTACCACATGGCATCCGACGCATGGTTCGACCTGTATGTATATCAGGCAGTTGTACATAAGAAGTACCTCGGCGACAAGGCTGCGATCCTCGACGAAGCCAAGATCGAACTCGAACCCTGGGACCCCATGGGAAGCCTTGCAGACTAATCAAATAGAGTTTATCGGGGAAACCTTTTTTTCGAAAAAGGTTTCCCCGAGCCCCTTCCAAAAAACTTCAATCCGGGAAGGAAAATATATAGTTCAGTTTAAATTTTCAGTATGCCACTCAGGATACCCTTATGAATCACTATACTCTCAAACTCCTCATCATCGAACACAATCCGCTGCTCGACGACGGCAGACGTGCGTCCGAGCTTGTGAATATGACCGACAAGATCCGTCCCGCCGTGGAGGAACTGATGGACGACATCAAATTCTCTTCTCACGGTCTCGTGGACTGCGAGATTGTCGGATGGGAAACCGTGGACGAGTTCCCGCGCCATACCTGCACGTTCAAACTCGAATCCGGCGAAGCAAATGCGCTCGACTCCGCGACTGTGAAGAAGCTTTTCGAAAAGGGCTGGTACGGATGGTGGAACAACGACTGGTTTAACAAGGAAGTATGCCCCGAAGATGTCGGTTTTACCTATGACTATGCGTACATGATGGAAAAGCACGACATTGTCAACCGTCGGAATAAGGGCGAATTCGATATGGTCATGCTCGTCAATATCGATCCCGTGTACACGTTCGAAGCCTGCATGATCGGACGGAACTCCTACTGGATCAACGGCGAGGCGATCGAAGCCGACTGCCCGATGACCGCCGTGATGAACGTCTCTGTCAGCCGGCGCGATGCCAACTTCGAATGCTTCGGACACGCGATGGAAATGATCATGGGTCACGTCTTCTGCGATTCCACCGAGGAATCCGGTTACTGCGACGGCGAATACAACGGTATTCCGGTGGAAAAAATGAATCTCTGGAACCGTTTCGTCCTCTGTGACCGCAATTACAAGGACGGTCCCGCCGGCTGCGGCAACGTGCATTTCTCTCCGAACTCCGTCTGTGATTACGACTGGCGCAACACCACGCTCGTCATGTCCACCTGGCGTGACTGGTGCGACAACTACCCGGACCTGACCGGTGAAGCGGAACCGACGAACTGTTATGCGTATATCCCGCTCGGCATCGGCGAAAAGGATGCGTGCCGCCTGCATCACCGCTGGTGGTTCTACTGCATGCCGCATGTGAACGGCGTGACGGAAGACGGCTATTCGAACAGCTGGTGGGATTATTTCGCGGAACTGGACTACGTTTCGGAAGTGACCGCGCCCGACGCAGTGACGGTAACGTCCGGCGACGAGCTGAAGCCGGTGTTCACGCTGGAATACCGTTCCGGAAAGACAAGAGAAGTGAAGCCGTTTGACGCGGACGTATACACCGAAATCACCGGAAACATCGCGTACTGCGAAGACTGCGGCACGATCCGTGCCTGCGGCCACGGACACGCGGAAATCACCGTGAAGCGCGACGGCAAAACCGGACGCATGACAATCAGGATTCAGTAAATACAAAGAACCCAATTCTCTGGAGGTACATTATGAAACAGGAACTCTACAATTACGACATTTTCCCGATGGTATTCCCGGTCGGCGAAGCGACCGAAATCACCGTCAAGCCCCTCGGACAGCACGTAAAGTTCGACGGTGACTACCGCATCGTTGTCCAGAGACTCGATGCGGGCAGCCTCGGCTACAGCTTTGCCAAGTGGAACCATACCGACTACGATGTCACCCCCGGCGAAGACGGCGCACTTCGCTTCACCTATACCGCCGACGTCGAATGCGAACACTTCGTCCGCGTTTACAAGGGTGACCGCCGCATCCTGCAGCTCCCCGTTTATGCCCTCGCCGAAGATATGGCGTGCCGTATTCCGCTGCGCGGTGACCTGCATATGCATACCTGCCGCTCCGACGGACGCGAAGACCCCGCTACCGTCTGCGCAAACTACCGTAAGATCGGTTACGACTTCATCGTCATCACCGACCATAACCGCTACCATCCGTCCCTCGAAGCAAGACGTATCTACAAGGATGCGGATATGGCGCTCAATATCCTTCCCGGTGAAGAAGTTCACGTTCCGCTGACCAATGTGCATATCGTCAATGCCGGCGGTACCTTCTCCGTCAACGGTCTGATCGAAACCTCTCCGAATTACACCGAAACGAACGGTTCCATCGAGGGACGTTCCCTCGACGGAAACGCTCCCGAAACCATGTCGCAGGAAGCGTACGAAGCAATGATCGCCGACCTCGCGGCGTCCGACCTCTGCAAGGACTGCCCCGAAAACGTCGACAAGACCTGGTATGCTGTATGCTGCTGGGCATTCGATCGCATCCGTGAAGCGGGCGGTCTCGCAATTTACGCGCACCCGTACTGGATCGCCGATATGTGGCACGTTCCGGAAGCATTCAACCAGTATATTCTCCGCAATCATCCCTTTGACGCGTTCGAAGTCCTCGGCGGCGAAAATTACTACGAACAGAACGGTTTCCAGACTGCGGCATATTACGAAGAATACAAGGCAGGCAACGTCCTCCCGATCGTCGGTTCCACGGACAGCCACGGCTCGACCGAACATAACCGCAACGGCGACATCTGCTCCACGATCGTCTTCGCACACGCAAACGAACGTACCGACATCATCGCGTCCATCAAGGATAAGTACTCCGTCGCAGTTGATACCATCTCGAAGGAATACCGTCTCGTCGGCGAATTCCGTTATCAGAAGTACGCAAGCTTCCTGATGGAAAACTGGTACCCCGTACACGACCGTCTCGCCGCTGTCGACGGCGAAATTATGCGCGAATACTACGTCGGCGATGCAGACGCATGCGAACTCGCAGTAATGAAGAAAAAGTCCGACGCAATGTTCAAGAAGTACTTCAAGACGAAGGCATAAAGCCAGAAAAACGACTTACCGTCAGCGCACTTCCTCTACCCCTGTTCCCGCGGTTAGCCTATATCTGCGCAACCCTTTTACCGAAACAGACGTGTCGAGGGGATTCAAAATTATCCAACTGCAAGAACGGAGGTGTCCAGAGGATACTTCCTCTGGTCGGGGTGATTCACAAGAGGGCGACGACCTCGTCCTCTTGTGCGCCCGCCGCGCAGGCGATTCATAAATTGAAAAATGACTTCTCAAAGTCATTTTTCCACCTTATAAATCCAAACGTGAAGTTTGGTATTCCACACTTTATAAGAGGTACGCTATCAATGAATAACACAGGATATATCTGGCGTGACAGAAAACGCATCTTCTTCGGCCTTCCGTGGACGTTTACCGTATACGCCCTCACGGAAGACCGCCTCATCGTGAAAACCGGGATCCTCAATACCAGCGAGGATGAGATCCGCCTCTACCGCATCCTCGACGTTACCCTGAAACGATCCTTCTGGGAGCGCCTCTTCGGTCTCGGTACCCTCCACCTGTGTACCGCCGATAAATCCTCCCCCGAAATGGACGTCCTGCATATCAAAAACCCCCGTGAGGTCCGCACCCTCCTCTCCGACCGCGTCGAAGAAGAACGTGCGGCGCGCTACGTCGGCATCCGCGAGTATATGGAGGACGACGAGGCAAACGACGTCCACTGACGCCTGAGGTAAACGATATGAATATGAAACTGAAAATTACCGCGGCTCTTCTGCTTGCCGCGTGCCTTCTTTCCTCCTGCGGTTCCGAACCGCTGAAGGAGACCCTTCCCGAAACGGCTCCCGCTGCCGACGTTCCCGCTGCCGCACCCGTTTCCGAACCCGTGACGGACGCGGAAACTCCCGCCGCGGAAGAAAACGAATCCGCAGAGGACGAAAATATCCTTCCCGAAGCCCTGCAGAATCAGAAGCATACCCTCCGCTTTGATGAAAACGGCGAGTTCCGCGTCCTCGTCTTCGGGGACGTGCAGGCCGGTCCGCCCGCGCCCAGTGACCGGACGCTTGCCGGCATCGAGATCGTCACCAGCCGCGAAGACCCCGACCTCGTCCTCTTCGCGGGCGACAACTCGCTTTCCTGCACCACGCAGACCGTCCTACGCAATTACCTCACCGCCATGACCGGCTATCTGGAGGAAAATCAGATCCCGTGGGCACATGTCTACGGCAACCACGATGACGAAAACGCCATGTCCCGCGAAAAACAGCAGGTCGTCTATGAGGAATTCCCCTACTGCATGTCGCAGGCGGGTCCCGAGGACATCAAGGGCGTCGGCAATTATGTCATCCCCGTTTATTCCTCCGATGAAAGCCGTACCGACCCTGTCTTCTCCGTCTGGGGACTTGACTCGGGCGGGTATATTACCGATAAAGGGATGCCCGGCAAGCAGGCGTCCCTGCCGAACTCCATGTATCCGGGGCTGAAGGGCAGTCCCTATGCCTACATGCCGTTTACGCAGATCCGCTGGTACTACAATACCTCCGAAGAGATCGAGGCGTATGCCGGACATAAGGTTCCCGGCATGATGTTCTTCCACATCCCGCTGCAGGAATTCCATGAAATCTGGATGAATCAGGAGCAGACCGGTACGGAAGGCACGAAGCAGGATCCCGTCTGCGCCGGACCGCTCAACTCCGGGATGTTCACCGCTATGATCGAACGCGATGACATCAAGGCGGTCGTCTGCGGACATGACCACATCAACGATTACGCGGGTGAATTCTGCGGGATCAAACTCTGCTATGCGTCGAACATCGGCTACGACACCTACCACGACGAAGCCATGATGGGCGGACGCATGTTCGTCGTTCACGAAGACGATCCGGACGAGATTGAGACCTATATGTCCTATGTCAGCGGCGTGAATCTGAAGGATCTCGCGTCGGCGACCGAAACGGTTACCGACTTTGAAAATGCGGAGTCCTTTACCCTGACGGACAACGCACAGGCATCCGAAGGCGGCGCGGACGGCTCGAAGGCGGTCACGATTGCACGCGAAGGCGGCGTTACCCTGACCCAGCCCCTCCGTCTCGGCGGCGGACGATATATCCGCTTCTGGGCGGACATTCCGGCGAACAGCTGGCTTGCGAGCGTATCGCTCGTTTCCAGCAGCGGCGACCGGTACACGGCTCAGCTGGAAGATACGGAGATCAACTGCCTCGCGGAAGGGGAGACCGAATGGAAAAAGCTGCGAAACATCGGTGAACTCCCGTCCGGTTTCCGCGGACTCCTTGCCGTTTCCTCCGGTTCCCTCAAGGGCGGACGGATCGACCTTAACAAGGATGTTCCCGTGATGGGCTACTATTTCACCTGCGACGGCAGCGTAACCGTGGACAACGTGCAGATGATGAGTTCTTATAAGAAATAAAGTTCTTGGGGAAGAAACTTTTTTCAAAAAGTTTCTTCCCCAAACCCCATCTTCAAAAACTTTCAGACAAATGGAAATGACAGGGTGCAGTGCGGATCGGAATGAAAAATCTGCACGTACTTTGTCATTTTATATAGTATAAAGTTTTTTGAATAGGGGATGAGACTTCCAAAGAAGTCTCCGGGGAAAACTTTTTTTCAAAAAAGTTTTCCCCGAGAATTCCCCCGATTTCCTCAAAACCCTTGAAATTTTCACGCCCGTATGGTAAACTAAAATGGTACTGTACGGGCGTGACCTTTTTTCAGAGCGCCGGTATAAATCGTTTTTTGGAGGAATATTATGGAAGATTCTGTAAACTATGCGGAATATACCGTGGAACAGAAGTCGGAAGGTGCGCACAAGAGAAAGCGGACGCTGCTGATCGCACTGTACATCATTTTCTGCGGCGGCGGCATGGCGTTCTTCGTCGGCGTGCTGAAGCTGTGGCCGGTTGGCGCGATCATCCCGCTGCTGACCTACATTCTTCATGGGTTCACGTGGCGTTATGCGCAGCTTGAGCATAAGTACGAAGTGGCAAACGCGAAGTTCCGTGTATCGGAAATCTACGGCAGAAAGAAGCAGGTCACCGTATTCGAAAGCTTCGTAAGCGAGTTTTCCCTTATCGCTCCCATGACCGACGAATACAAGGAACAGTGGGAAAATGCGGACAAGATTCTCGACTACCGCGGAAGCAAGAAGACCACCGACGGCTACTTCGCACGTCTCGAAAAGGACGGCGTAAGCACCGTTGTTTACTTCGAAGCCATCAACAAAATGCTCAAGGTCATGAAGTTCTACAACGCCAAGGCGACCGTAGTGACCACGATGAGATATTGAGAAAATAGAGTTCCCGGGGAAAACTTTTTCGAGAAAAAGTTTTCCTCGAACCCCTTTCAAAAAGCTTCAATCCGGGTGATCGGACAAAGAAACTGCGGAGTTGGCGTTCTGGAAGGGGAGGTTCCCGCATAGACTGTCTGTGATACTGTATGGTTTGTGGGGGAACGATGAAACTGTTTGAATTTGTGCAGACCGCAGTCCGATTTGCGGTCTGTATTCCTTTGATTGCGGGGTTTGTGACCGGATGCGCGTCTGGGGACGGAAGTGCGGTCACGCAGTATGCGGCCGCCGATGCGGGGTATGCCATGACGTTTGACGGCGGTATCACCGGTGCGTGCGAACGTTCCGGCGGGACGACCGTGATGCGCATGACTGCTCCGGAACATCTCACCGGACTGTCTGTCACATACGACGGCAGTGTATGCTCCGTTTTGGCAGGAGAAACCGTCATTCCGCTGTCGCCGGAGACTGCGGCGGGGCTGACGGATCTGTTCGATCTGCTCGCACGTCCGATGGAGGACGGCGGCGTACCCGCGAAATCCGCGGACGGTACGGAAACCGTCGTCACATTTGATACGGGAAGCGTCACGGTCGGCGAGACCGGCGTTCCCGTGGAAGTATCGTCCGGCGGACGCACCGTCACGATCGGCGATTTTGTGATCCAATAAATTTTTGGGAGTTTTTTGAAACTTATGAAGTACAAGAACATTGCGTACATTGATACCGCCGCGCTGGCGGGGAACTACCGTGCCGTTGCGGAAAAGGCGGACGACGCGCAGGTGATCGCCGTCGTCAAGGCAGACGCGTACGGGCACGGCATCGCCTGTGCCGCATCGGTGCTCGGAGATGCCGGATGTACGTTTTTTGCCGTGTCGTCCGAAGAGGAAGCCGTGGAACTCCGCCGGATCGAACGCGAGAACGGACGTCACCCGTCGATCATTATTCTCGGGCACATCATGCCGGAGAACGCGCGGGAGATGGCGGACAACGACATCATCTGCACGGCGGTTTCGTACGACAATGCGGTGCTTCTTGACCGCGTAATGGCGGGACATCCGAACAAACTCACGATTCATGTCAAGCTCGACACGGGCATGAACCGTGTCGGTTTTCCGACCGATGACGCACACCGTGCGGAAACCGTGGAGAAGATCCGCGCCGTCGCGGGATTCGGAAATCTGATCCTCGGCGGGATTTTCACACACTTCTCGTGCGCGGACACCGACCTGACGGCGGAGGACACCGGCTATACGGCGATGCAGCTCGAACGTTACCGCAGAACCGTTGACGCGCTGGAGGAAGCGGGTGTGGATACCGGCATCCGTCATGCCGCGAACAGCGCGGCGATCCTCGGACTTCCGGCGGCATACTTTGATGCGGTGCGCGCGGGGATCATCCTGTACGGACTTTCTCCCGCGGGGGACAAGAACGAAGCGATCCGAGCAGGTCTGAAGCCGGCTATGAAGTTCTGCGCAAGCGTCACGCACATCCACAAAGTTCCGGCAGGGGACAAGGTCAGCTACGGCGGCACCTTCACGGCGGAACGTGAACGTACCGTCGCCGTCATCGCGGCGGGGTATGCGGACGGTTACGAACGTGCCTACATCGGCTGTCCGGTCATGATCGGCGGACGTGCGTACCCGTCGGTCGGGCGCATCTGCATGGATCAGTTTATGGTGGACATCACGGGACACGAACAGGAAGTCGGCATCGGGCAGGAAGTGGTTCTCTTCGGCGGCGACGACGGCGAACTGATCGAGACGCTCGCAAAAGCGGCGCGGACGATCAATTATGAAGTGGTCTGCAAGGTATCGCGCCGCGTGAAGCGGAAAGAAATATAAAAAATGCGGGATAACGTAACAAATACGTTATCCCGCTGTTTTTGCTTATATCCGGTGACCTGAATCCCTATAACAGATGAAAGAGGTTTGGAAAGATTTCCCTCCAAAAACTCTGTTTGTTAAATTATCTCTCTTCTCTGAAGTAAGCGAGGCCGAGGGAAGCCGGCGGCTGAGATTCACGCTTGCGGCGCATGCTGACGATGATGAGGACGAGGATGGTAACGAGGTAGGGGATCATCTGGTAAAGGGACTGGGTGCGTTCGACGTCGGTGGCGCCGAGGAGTTTGGGGAGGAAGTTGTAGAGCCAGTAGAGGAGACCGAAGAGGTAGGCTCCCCAGATGGCGTTGAGGGGCTTCCAGGTGGTGAAGATGACGAGAGCGACGGCGAGCCAGCCGAGCGCTTCGACCTGACCGGTGGTTGCCCAGATACCGTTGTTGTAGTCAAGGACGTAGTAAAGGCCGCCGATGCCGGAGATGCCCGCACCGATGACGGTTGCGACATACTTGTACTTGGTTACGTTGATGCCGGCAGCGTCTGCGGTACCGGGGTTTTCACCGACGGCGCGGAGGTTCAGACCAGTGCGGGTCTTATTCAGGAGCCAGTGCAGGACGATGGCGAGGATGATCGCACCATAGGCGAGGAAGCCGTAGGAGAAGATGGTTTCGCCGAGGACGGGGATAGCCGAGAGACCGGGGATTTTCGCGGTGAACGCGGCGTTGGTCACGGGTGCTGCGGTGTAGACTTCGCCCTGCAGGAGGTACGCGCCGAAGAAGTTCGCCACGCCCATACCGAAGGTGGTCAGCGCGAGACCGGTCACGTTCTGGTTTGCGCGGAGCGTGATGGTCAGGAAGCTGTAGATGAGTCCGCCGAGGGCTGCCGCCGCGAACGCGCAGAACAGGGCGAGGAGGATGCAGACGATCCCGCTGGGGGTTTCGGTACCGTTTTCGTAAAGATACGCGGATGCAAATCCCGCAAAGGCTCCGAGGTACATGATGCCGGGAACGCCGAGGTTCAGGTTCCCGGATTTTTCGGTAAGGATTTCTCCCATCGAGCCGAACATGATGATCGTTCCGAACTGAACGGCGCGGAGAATCCATGCAATGATGCTTGTTTGAATCATTTTTCAGTCTCCTTACTTTTTATGCCGGAAGATCAGCCGGTAGTTGATGAAGAATTCGCTGCCGAGGATGCAGAAGAGGATGATGCCGGAGATGATGTCTGTGATGAAGTCGTTCAGACCGAAACTGGACGCGATCTGACCGGCGCCCTTTTCAAGGAAGATCAGCATGAACGAGATCAGTGCCATGTAGAAGGTATTGAACTTTGCCAGCCATGCGACGATGATCGCCGTGAAGCCGTTGCCGCCTGCCGTATTCGTTGCGATGGTATGTTTATTGCCTGCGACGATGATGAAGCCGCAGAGACCGCAGATCGCGCCGGAGATCAGCATGGTACGGATCGTGACCTTCGCGACGTCGATACCCGCGTAGCGCGCGGTATTTTCGGATTCGCCGACGACGGAGATTTCATAGCCGTGTTTGGTATACTTCAGGTAGATGAACATGACGATCGTCAGAACGGCGACGATGATGATGTTCAGAGTGAAGTCGTGACCGGCGATCTTCGGGAACCAGCCGATCTTCGAGCCCATATTGATCGTACCGAGGGAGGAAGCCTGTCCGCGGAGGATGTTCGTGGCATATGCGACGATCTGGATCGCGACGTAGTTCATCATGAGGGTGAACAGCGTTTCGTTCGTGTTCCATCTTGCCTTGAAGACGGCGGGAACCATGCCCCAGACTGCGCCGCAGACGATGCTGGTTACGATCATCACGAGGAAGAGAACGGGCGTCGGCAGGGCCTGACCGTACATCATGCAGAGTGCGGTCGCGAAGCCGCCCATGAGGACCTGACCTTCCGCGCCGATGTTCCAGAAGCGCATTTTGAACGCCGGAGCAAGCGCGATGCCGATGCAGAGCAGGGAGACCATATCACGCATCGCCCACATGAAGCGGAGCGAGGTTTCGAAGGTACCCTTGAACATTTCGGTGTAGACCTGGATGGGGTTCAGCTTGGTGACGAGGACGATGAAGATCGCATCGATCACGAGGGCGAGGACGATCGCTGCCGCACGGATGCCGATCTTTTTCTTTGTGGAGACGCCGTCCTGCTTGGCGAGTCGGATAAGAGGCTCGCGGAGGGTGGTATTTTCTTCTTTGTTCATACGTTCACGCTCTCCTCTCCGGTGGTGGTTTCGGTTTTTGTCATGAGCAGACCGATCTGTTCCTTGGTCGCGGTACGTCCGTCGATGATGCCGGTGAGACGTCCGGCGCAGAGGACGAGGATACGGTCGCAGAGGTCGATCAGCACGTCGAGGTCTTCACCGACGTACATGACTGCGACGCCCTTGTCCTTCTGTTCGCTGAGAAGGTTATAGATCTGATAGGAGGTACCGATGTCAAGGCCGCG
>JAFQFS010000052.1 GCA_017398585.1 Clostridia bacterium | reverse complement strand
GACGATAAGGTCGTGAGCGCTGCACACCATTTTGACGTGCTCCGCGAAAAACTCGCCGGACGCGAGAACGTCCGCTTCCTGCTCGTGAACGGAAAAGGGCACAACCCCAACTATACCGAGGACGCCGTACGGTATAAAGACACGTTTTTCGCCGAACTTCAGCGGAATCTCAAGAAAAAAGCGCTCGTCACGGACGAACAGAAGAAGGCGTTTGTCGCCCGTTTTGACTGGAACCGCATGACCGCGCAGGATCCCGGCCTGTGGAACGCCGTCTTCACCTTCCTTGATTCCTGAGTGACAAAATTAAGTTTTGCGGGGGACACTTTTTTGAAAAAAAGTATCCCCCGCCCCCCCTTCCAAAAACATTAAACCGGATAATATAACAAAATATGTGCAGATTTGCACGATGTCCGAACGGAGGAATATTATGTACATCATCTATCAGAACAGCCGTTTTTCCGTCTCCGACACACCGGAGAATGCCGTCGTCACCCTCGAAGCACCGCGGTACCGTACGGAAACGGCTGAATACGCCCTTGCTTCCGCCGGAAACGGCATCTATACCGACGCCGCAAACCGTGCGGAAATGACTGTGGAACAGAAGAGCGGCACGCTGTTTTACATCCACCGCAAGTGGACGAACACGTCCGACGTACCCGCACGCATCCAGACGGTTTTCCGCATCACGACGCAGTTCACCGTTGACCGCTACCTCATCCCGTGCGTGAACGTCAACGGGAACGAATTCGGCGCGGGCGGCGAACCGAAAGGGCTTGAACGCGACGGCAAAAAGTGGATTTTCGGCTACGACCGCGAATCCATCCCCGCCTGCACGCTGACCGAAAACGCGGACTTCGCCTGCGGTCTGTTCGCGTCCGCCGAATCGGAAGCATCCCTGCAGTCTTCGTGCAGTCTGTCGAAAAATGCCGACGGCACGTTCGTGCAGGAACTGTTCCATCCCGTCATCGAAGCGCCCGTGACCTACGCCTACCGCGACGCGTACGGCCCGGAATATCAGACGTATCTTGAACTCGCGCCGGGCGAAACGTTCGAATGCGGCGCATACCTCTCCGTATCCCGTCCGCGCTGGACGAACTACGGCATCGCCGACGTCATGGATGCGGCACTCGGTCTGTACGGCGATCCCGTTCCCTATCCGGTACCGGACGGCAAAAAAATCTGGGACAACTCGATCGTGTTCGCGAAGTCCCTGATTTCCGACTACAAGGGCAAAAAAGGCACCATCATCGGCTTCCTTCCTGACGGAAACGGCGGATTCTCCTACCGCGGGGACGAATGTTTCGAGCTGGCGTGGTGCGGGCAGAACATCCTGTTCTGCCGGATGTTCATCGAAGACTACATCCGGAACGGAAACCGGAACAGCCTCGACGAAGCGCTTGAAATTCTCGATACCCGTGCGAAGTACTGCACGGCGAAGAGCGGACTTCTCGCGGCGCAGCTGAAGAGCTTCGAAAACCTTGACGCCGCGACCGCCGACACCTGCAACATGGGCTACGGCGCGTACGAATTCCTGCGCTGTTATGACCGTCTGCGGGACATCGGCATCGACAAGCCGGCGTATTTCGAAGCGGGGAAGGGACTCTGTGACTTCTTCTGCGCGAATTTCTCGGAAGAATACGGTTTCGGCAAACAGTGGAGACTCGACGGTACCTGCCTTGACCGGGGCGGCAGCATCGGCGCGTTCGTGATCCCGGCGATGGCGAAACTGTACGAGCTGACGAAGGACGAAAAATACCTCGCCATGGCGGAAAAGGCCCTGAAATTCTACGTGGAACGCGACCTTGACAAATTCGTCTGCACGGCGGGCGCGCTCGACACCTGCTGCGTGGACAAGGAAACGGCAACGCCGTTCATCATGAGCGCGGTGCTCCTGTACGACCTGACGGGAAAGGAAATCTACAAAACCTGGATGGAAAAGGCGGCGTACTACTTCGCGTCGTGGATGTTCCACTACCAGCCGGTCTACGAACCGGACAGCGAGATCGTCCGCTACGGCGTGGGAGTGAAGGGTCTGACCTCCGTCTCCGCCCAGCACCACCACCTCGATATGTATGCGGGTCTTGCGGTGCCGTACATCCGCCGCGTTGCGGAAATTGTCGGCGACGACCGCTGGACGGTCCGCGCGGAAATGATGTGGCGCTCCATTCTGCAGTACATCGGCGACGGCGAACTCGTGATCCACGACGTCGTCCGTCCGGTCGGCAGCCAGAACGAAGCCCTCTTCCACTGCCGCTGGAACTTCGCCGGCGGCAAGCGAGGCAACCTGAACGACTGGCTCGTCGCATGGCCGTGCGCCTTCCGCCTGTCCGTCCTTGCGGAGGAGTTTAAGAAATAAAGTTTTTCGGGGAGAACCTTTCCTCTGAAAAGGTTCTCCCCGAACCCCACTCCAAAACCTTTTTGGGCAAATGGATAGACAGAGTCGGGTGCGGATTGTTTGAATGGGAGGATTTTGTATGGCGGATAAAATTAAGATTGGGTTATACGGGAGGAACGGGCATCAGATTGAGCGGAAGCTGAACGGTCATCCGGATGCGGAGCTTTGTGCGGTCTGCATGCCGGGGGAAGTGCCGCAGGTTCCGGACGGCGTACGCGTTTATGCGTCGCTTGCGGAGATGCTGGCGGACGGGTCGGTTGATCTTGTTTCGCTCTGTTCGCCGAAGCGTTCGGAACAGGCGGCGGATGCCGCCGCGTGTCTGCGGGCGGGGAAGCATGTTTATGCAGAAAAGCCCGCCGCGCTTACCGAAGCGGAGCTGGACAGACTTCTCGTACTGGCAGACAAAGTCGGGTGCGAATTCCACGAAATGGCGGACAGCATTTTTTACGAACCGTACTGGACGCTGAAAAACGTCGTGCAGAGCGGGAAGATCGGCGAGATTGTGCAGGTGTATGTTCAGAAATCGTACCCGTCGAATTTCCACAAACGTCCGTGTGACGAGGAGACCGACGGCGGGCTGATCCGCTGGGTCGGCATCCACGCGGTGCGTTTTGTCGAGCACATCACGGGGATTCATGTCCGTGACGTCCGTGCGTTCGAGACGCATCACGGCAGCGATACGGGCATTTTCACGGCGGCGTCGCTGGCGATGACGCTCGAAAACGGCGGAGTTGCGTCGATCGCAATGAACTACCTCAATCCTGCGGGATTTCCCGGATGGGGGAACGAATCTGTCCGCGTGTTCGGCACACGGGGTATGGCGGAGCTGACCGACGGCGGGAAGCACACGCACCTCTACACCGACCGCGACGAAGGCGAACTGGACACGTCCGCCTCGGACTGCCGCGACTATTTTGATCGGCTGATGCGACATTTCCGTTTCGGCGAACCCCTTCCGATGACGCGCGAGGACGAATTCCACCCGCTCCGGGTGGTCATCCGTGCGAAGGATGCGGCGGAAACGTGCGGATAATAAAAAAGCGTAAGGATTTCCTTACGCTTTTCGTTTGTCATGCAAGTTCGATTTCCCAGATTTCGTCGTCCGCGGACGGCAGGGTTACGCCGCACGTTCCGTCGGTGCAGACGAACCGCAGGATCTCCGCACGGGTGTCCGTTTCGTTCGTGCGCCGGAAGACGACCGTGCAGCCGGCGGGAAGTCCGGTCATCCGGAAGGTCAGGGAAGGATCTCCCGCGCCGTACGCGGCGATCATCGCGCCTTTTTCCGCCGCGCAGACGAAATAACCGTCCGCACCGCATTCACTGAACACCTCGTTCCCCATCCGGTACAGTTCGTTGAACCCGCGGAACGCGTAAAACGGTTTGCGCGGACGGAGCGTCCCGTTGTTGTTCAGACCGATCGCCATGTTTTCGACTTCGAAAATTCCGCACCATTCCTTGACCACATCTGCCTCGAAATACGCCGCCGCGTCCGCGGGAGAGTGCTGCATTTCGATCAGCGATGCCGCGCAGAACGCCGCGCCGTGCATCGCAACGAGCTTCCGGTAGGACGGTCCCTGATTGCGCCAGGTCTCCATGTAGTTCCATTCGTCGAGCAGCATTTCGGCATCCGCATAGCCGCAGTCGTCCATGAGCGCGCGGAACTCTTCCGCATAGCTGCGCAGAGCGGGGGGATCGGAGGTATAGATGTGCCACGAGAAGAAGTCGAGCGGGACGTCCCGTTTCTGCATCTCACGCAGGAACCGTTCTCCCCACGCGAACGTTCCGGCAAGCGCGGGTCCGCCGATCTTATACGACGGGAAGCATGTTTTCAGATGCTTTGCGGCGGTTTCGAAGAAGTCGAAGAAATCTTCGGCGGTACCGCCCCAACAGGAAGCACCGTTGTCCGGTTCGTTCCAGATTTCCCAGTACGGAAAGGCGTCCGCGCCGAATTTATCCGTGTAATGCCGGATGATATGTTCGCACACCCGCGCCCATTTGGCAAAATCCTTCGGCGGGTGGACGTGCCGCTTGACCGGCGCATGTTCGATCGACTCGCCGAGGCGGTAGATAACCTTTGTCCCTGCCGCAAGAATGGCTTCGATGTAGCAGTCGGTCAGCGCGAAATTATAGGATGCCGGATCGGTTTCGTCCGCATCAAAATTTGGGAAAACGCAGTGGATGTCGACAAACTCGCCGCTTCCGTACGGATATTCGACGTCGTGCAGACGGGAAAACGGCAGTCCCGCTTCACGGAACAGCTCCGTCGCGTCGTAGGTGAAGACTTTGGTGCGCGGACCGCTGTTGACGCCGTGGACGGGCTTCATTTTCCCGACGGTTTTCGAAAAATCAATTCGGATGTCTGACATGAGCACCTCCATGGGATGGATAGGATTCGTTTCTATAATTATATCGGAAACATGCCGCGATTGCAAGAGGGACTTGCCAAATCGCGGGAACTGTTATATAATGGGGCAAACGAATTGAAAGAAGGCGAAAGTATGTCAAATTACATCATGGATCTCCGGAAAATTGTCGGGCACCGTCCGCTTCTGCAGGTCGGTGCGAGTGTGATCGTCGAGGACAGCGAAGGACGTGTCCTGCTGCAGCTCCGCAGCGACAACCACTGCTGGGGGTACGCG
>JAFQFS010000008.1 GCA_017398585.1 Clostridia bacterium | reverse complement strand
TTTTCCCCGAACCCCTTTCAAAAACTTTTAAATAAAAAGAAAAATATTGTTTATTGCAAACTTATCGTCAATTAGTCTTCGATTTCGTTTAAGATATTGATGATGTCCTTCTTTTCCTTTTCGGTCAGACGGCCTTCACGGACGAGGGACGCCATGAGCTTGTAGGTGGAATTGTCGAATACGCGTTCGATGAAGGATTCCACTTCGCTCTTCACACAGTCCTCCTTGGAGGTACGGGGGGTGTACTTGTACACCCCGGTGGTCTTGTCGATGTCGACAGCACCCTTTTCCGCCAGACGGATGATGAGGGTACGGATGGTGGTGTTGCTCCAGTCGGTTGTTTCAGCGAGAGCGGATACAATCTCGCCGAGGGTCATGCCGCGTTCACTCTGTTCGCAGCCGTCCCACAGAACCTTCATAATGCTCCATTCCGCTTCGGATATTTTCACGGTTTTTCTTCTGCCTCTCATGATAGATAATTCTCCTTTATGGCACGTACATTCAGAATTCACAAAATACGCGCCGATTCACATACAGCAATTATACTATAAATAACGATATTTGTCAATGAACATTCTGTCCAATTAACCAAATCGGAATTTAGAGCGTTTGACCATAGCAGAGCTATAGGAAAAACAATGGATCAATATTTTTTGCTGAGATAACGGAAAATCACCTGTTCTGCGATGATCTGAACGATCAGAAACCCGCCCAGAACCGCCGCAATCGTATCCGACTTCTCAATCATCCCGAATGCTTCCAGAATCACACTTCCGAAAATCGCAGCTGCAATAAGTTCCTGCCCGAACTGATAGGTATAACCCCTGCTTTTCTCAAGAAGGCGGAGCGTCCGCTCGTCCTGCTGTTCGATTTCTTCATATTCCAGCTTTTCTTTGTAAAACTCACGATATCGGGGCGAATTATAATAAAAATATCGGATCAGCGCCAGCCCTCCAATGACACTATACGTACTCGCCAGCGAGGTCAGCCGCGCCGTCATCTGCACCTGCGGATGAAACGACAGCAAAAGTGCAGCCACCGCAATCATAATACAGCCGATTCCGTCGATCAGTCTCCGTTTACTCATGATTTGTCCCCCTTTCCCAGAGAAAAATCTCCTCAATCTTCATTCCGAAATATTCCGCAATCACAAACGCCAGTTCCAGTGACGGATTGTACTTTCCGTTTTCGATCGAACTGACCGTCTGTCTGGAGACCCGGATCGCCCGTGCAAACTCATACTGACTGATCCCGCGTTCCTTCCGTAATTCTTCCACTCTGTTCTTCAATCAATCACCACCCGATGTCAAGGTTCCTTTACAATTCGATTATAACATACCGTTCCTGTATTGTCAAGTTTCCTTTACGCAAAGGCATAAAAAAAGAACGGCTCCGCACCGTTCCGCAATGTGAGACGCACAAACAATCTTACCCAAACCACAAAAACTGCACCCACCCCAAAACCTTCCCGGTCGAAAAGTTTTTGGGAAAGGGTTCGGGGGAACCCTTTTTTCAAAAAGGGTTCCCCCGATAAACTATACTATTCAATTACTTGAGCATTTCCTGACCGCCGGTTACGGGGACTGCCTGACCGGTTTCGTACTTCTGGTCGATGATGTAGAGGACGGCCTTAGCGACGTCTTCGATTTCACAGCCGCGTCCGAGCGGAACCTTGGATTCGTAGAACTTCTTGACATCTTCTACGGTCTTCGCGCCGGGAACCTTGCCTGCGTTCAGATACTGAACAAACAGACCCTTTTCCGGGTCGGACCACAGGGGACCGTTCAGGAAGTTGCCGGGGCATACAGCGTTGACCTTGATGCCGTAGGGAGCGAGTTCCATTGCGAAGGACTGGGTCAGACCGATGCCGCCGAACTTGGAACCTGCATACGCGAAGTTCTTGTTGGAACCTGCGAGACCGGACTTGGAGTTGATTTCCACGATGTCGGTCATGTAGTCCGGAGAAGCTGCACGTTCGAGCTTCATAACAGCGGATGCGTACTTCGCGCAGAGGAAGTATGCAGTGTAGTTGACCGCTGCAACGAGTTCGAAGTTCGCCTTGGTCATTTCTTCGAGAGAACCTGCACGGACGATGCCTGCGTTGTTAACGAATACGTCGAGACCGCCGAATGCGAGAACGGTCTTTTCGACCATTTCGCGTACGCTGTCTTCGTCGGATACGTTTGCAGCAACTGCGAGAGTGGCCGCACCGGTTTCAGCCGTGATTTCAGCCGCAGTCTTTTCCGCGCCTGCGATGTTCATGTCGGCGATCACAACGGATGCACCTTCGTTTGCGAGGTACTTCGCGATGCCCGCACCGAAGCCCTGTGCGCTGCCGGTAACGATCGCGATCTTGCCTGCGAGTGCCTTTGCGGAACCGCCAGCAAGGCTTACCTTCGCGCGGTAGCTTTCCACTTCCCAGTTCACGATGAAGTCAACCATCGCGGGAGCCATGTGGCGTACGCCGCCGAAGTTTGCTGCGAGCGTGGTGATGGTCATTGCATCCTGCCATACTGCCGCTGCGGTCTTCGCTTCCTTCACGGTCTTGCCGATGGTGAACATGCCAATACCCTTTGCGAAAACAACCTTCGGCTGGAAGCCGCGGCGTGCGGTCAGTTCAGCGAATGCTGCCTGGATACCACTGACGGTGAAGTCTTCGATGAAGAGAGGTTCTGCCTTACAGTATACGATGTGGTCGGGAGACAGCGGTTCACGGAGAGTTGCAAACGCTTCCGCGGATGCTGCATACTTCATGATTTCCTTGTTGCAGGTGAATACAACGACTGCGTCGCCGTTTGCGTCGTAGGTCATACGGAGAACGGGAGCGATCTTTGCTGCAGCTGCGGTGTCGGTTTCACATTCGGAGAAGTCCGGCTTTACGGTGAGGAGAGCCGCGATCTTGTCCATAACGGATGCAACAACAACATCGAGTTCTTCGGAGGAATCTGCTGCGAAGAAGATGCCGTGGTTCTGGAGGAAGACAACATTGGCAGCCTTACCGGTTGCTGCGGTGTAAGCGAGGAGCTTTTCACGGCAGTTTGCAGCGAGGATGTAGCCGGGTTCGCATTCGTCAACCCAAACCGCTTCCGGGAAGAGTTCCTTTACCTTCGCTTCCGCACCCGCGCAGCAGGTCACTGCGTTGACGGAGGACGGATGAACGTGGAGGATGTAGGTCTGCGGGAAAAGATCGTGCAGAAGAGTTTCAACGGAAGGACGCTTCGCCTCTTCGCCGATCGCCTTGGATGCCATCAGGTCGCGAAGAACTTCCGCTTCACGGGTCGCAGTGTCTGCGGAGTACTGGTTTTCCCAGATCTTCGCAAGTCTCGCGCGTTCCATCTTGACGAAGCCTGCTTCGGTGATGGTAGCGAGAGAGGTGCCGCTGCCCTTTATGTAGAGATAATCTTCGTTTTTGTAGGAGGTGTTGCCGCCGCCCGCGAGAACGAACGCTGCGTTTTTACCGTAACGGTTGGAAAATTCAACAAGAGTTTCGATGCTCATGATGGGTATCTCCTTTTTTATATAATTTGGGAAATCGGGGAAAAACTTTTTGAAAAAAGTTTTTCCCCGAACCCCTTTTCAAAAACTTTTGAACTATATGGATTATTTAAGTTGGGTGCAAAGTTAAACTATGGATTTAACCTTCGTAACCGCCGATGGCCGCGTACTTCTTGATCTTTTCGTCGAGGGACGCGGTGTTCGCGGGAGCAAACATGGCATCATCGAGGTTCGCGGTCGCTGCCTTTTCGTGACCGATGAGGGCGTAGGTCGCTTCGCGGAGATGTGCATACGCCGGATCGGCGAGAGCCTGGCAGATGAAGGACTGACGCGGGGAGTTGATGTCTTCACCGGAAATTTCGAACAGATCGTTTGCATGGCAGAGATCCATGACGCGGCGGAGCTGTTCCTTGGTGTTTCTGGACGGCATGTAAGTAACGGCGGAGAATCCGCAGTCGCGGAGAACGCCGAACAGTTCGTCGAGATAGTCGTCTTCAAACTTCTGAGCCTTCTTGTCGCCGGTCGGGGATTCGCCGACGTCGCCGAGGTATGCGTACGCGGAGATCGCGCCGATTTCCTTTGCGAATGCGGTGAATTCACGGATGTTGATGCATTCGTCGGTCGCGTTCACGTAGAACTTGCCGACGAGGTGTCCCTTGAGAACGCCGAGAATGTCATATTCGTAGAATTCCTCGGGAGCGGACATCAGCTTTTCACGGGTCTTGCCGAGCGGCACACCGGTCATCTTTTCGAGGAAATCGCATGCATCCGCACGGTCCGGATACTTGCCGGTAATCTTCTTGGTCAGTGCATAGCAGATGTGACGTTCGGTCACGCTGCCGCCTTCGTGCGCCATGGAGAGCGGATAAACGTCCGTGTCAAAGTCGAGAACAATGCCGACCTCCTTCACCAGTTCGTTGATGTTGTCGCACATCTTGCGGTTGCGGAGGTTTCTCTTTTCACGGATGCCGGAAAGGAGTTCTTCCGCACGGTCAATGTTCTGGTGCGGAATACCGTGCATTGCAAGGTAAACGCAGGAGTTCTGGTCGGGGTTATTGATCTTACGGCCGACGAGAGAAGTGCCGTCCACATTCACGCGGCATTCGAAACCGCAGGTGATCGGCATGTTCATGATCTCGCCCGCCTTGATGAATTCACGGGTACCGCCGACGCTGTCGTGGTCCATGATGCCTGCGGTGCGGAGGCCTGCCTTCCACGCGTAGAAGACTGCGGAGGTGGGAGTGTAAGGCGAGAACGAATACGAGGTGTGAATGTGGTTGTTGACGAAAATTCCGCGTTCAGGAGTCGGGATTTCGCCGGCGTCGATCTTTTTCTTGAGTTCCGCGAGAGCTGCAAGGCGCTCGTCTGCGGAAATGTCGACTCTGGATATGGTTTTGAGAAGTTCTGCTGTTTCCATAATCGTTTGCCTTTCGTTATGTAAATTTTTGATTGGTCGTGAATCAGTCCGGGTACTTCCCGTACATGAAGAAATATGCCGCGCGGTAGCGTTCGCGTCTGTCTGCCGCCTCACGGGAATCTTCCCGCCAGTTTTTCCTGCGGTGCGCACGGAGCATGATGTTCTTCGGTGTGTCTTCCGGATCGATGAACTCGGTCGCGTCGGTCTTATAGCCGGCCGCGTCGAGCATCAGGAGACGGAGCGCATCCGTCGCCGCGTCCGCGAGCTTCTGACGGAGCACGGGACGTTCCGCGATAAACGAAAGCGTCGGGCAGTCCATTTCACGGTTCATCTGATGGTGACAGCACGGCGTGGACAGGATCGCGTCCGCATGATGCCGCACCGCGAAGTTCAGTACGATGTCCGTCGCGATGTCGCACGCATGGAGCGAGATCACAAGATCGGGCGTGCGCAGAGGAACGAATTCGTTGATGTCCCCGCAGATGAAATCCATGCCGTCCATGCCTGCCTGCTTCGCAATGTCCGCGCAGTAATCGATGACACTCTTCTTGAGGTCAACACAGGACATTTTCACCTGTCTGCCGAGCACGGCGGTCAGTACATGATACGCCGCGAAGCTGAGGTAACTCTTGCCGCAGCAGAGGTCGCAGACGTACAGTTCTCCGTCCGGCTTCAGCTTGACCGCCGCTTCCGCGATGTACTCGGAAAACCGGCAGATCTGGCGGAACTTCGCCTGCTTCTTGTCGTGGATGCGGCCGTTTTTGTCCGCAACCCCGAGCGCGATCAGGAATTCCTCTTTTCCCGTCAGAAGACGGGATTTTTCGCGGTCATTGCCGCGGTTTTCACCGCTTTCTTCCGCCGATACGTTCACTGCCGTACCGATCTTTCCCTTTTCCAGCAAAGTGACCGCACCCTTTTTCGAGATCATGACCGACGCCGTCCCGTTTTTGTCGGTGAGGTCGGCCTTGCGGAAGACGTCAAACTGCTTCGGGAGAACGGAGACAATCTCCCCTTCCCCGAGGTTTTCGTGGGTCACGCGCCCTTCGGTCAGAGAGGTCTCGACCTGCAGAACGGGTTTCCCGGCAATGGTTTTTACGGTTCCCTTCGCCTTCAGTGCGTCGCATCCGGACACAGGCGAGTGAAATACCACATTGACCAGCCCGCCGGAGAGGAGACTCCTCTGCACCAGTCCGGCAAAGGCGGAAAGTTTTTCGTTGTTGTCCATCGTTATTTGCCCTCTCCGGACGCGGATTCTTCCGCGTCGGCCTTCTTGCTCTTCTTAAAGGCAAACTTGCTTTCCGTACCGTTGAAGATACGCTTGAGATTGCCCCAGTGCTTGAGAACCACGATGACCGCAATGGCGATCGCCACGAATTCAATCATGTAGATGCCGGTGTTGTTGAGACGGTTGAGAACGAGCGGGAACATCATCGCACAGATGACCGAGCCCGCAGAAATGTATCTGGTCGCCAGCACGATGCCGACGAACACAACAAGCAGCATCAGGAAAATGCGCCAGTCGAGCATGAGCATGATCGTACCCATGCAGAGGACACCCTTACCACCCTTGAAATTGTAGAAAACGGGGAAAATATGTCCGAGGAAGCACGCGAAACCTGCAATGTACGCAGTCAGGTAACCGAAGACGCTCCATCCGATCAGGATAGCGACCATCGTCTTGAAGATATCACCGGCAAACGTAATGATCGCAGCTTTCTTGCCGTAGGTACGCATGACATTGGTGAAGCCTGCGTTCCCGCTGCCGTAATTGCGGATGTCGTCGTGATAAAAATGCCTGGAAACAAGGATTGCGGTGTTGACGCTGCCGAGGAGGTACGGAACCATCACGTACAGCAGAACGAGAAGCATGCTCGGGAACAGCGGAATATCTTTCCAGAAGTACCCGATCAGCCCCATAAAGCCGATTTCATAGCGAAGGAACAGATGCAGCATTATTCTTCCCCCTCGTCGCCTTTCTGACGGATGATGAGACGGATCGGAGTGCCCTTGAAGCCGAAGGTCTGGCGGAGGCAGTTTTCGATGTATCTCTGATAGGAGAAGTGGAACAGTTCCGCGTTGTTGCAGAAAATAACGAACGTCGGCGGAGCAACGGAGATCTGGGTCATGTAGTAGATCTTGAGTCTCTTGCCTTTGTCGGACGGCGGCTGAACACGTGCGATCGCGTCGGCGAGAACGTCGTTGAGCATACCGGTGGCAACGCGCATATTGGTCTGGTTCTGGACGTAGTTGATCTGTTCGAACAGCTTGTCGACACGCTGACCGGTCTTCGCGGAGATGTACATGATCGGAGCGTAGGTCATATAGGACAGCGCGTCGTAAACCTTCTTGTTGAATTCGTTCGTAGTGTTGTTGTCCTTGTCGATGAGATCCCACTTGTTGATGCAGATGATGGACGCCTTGCCCGCTTCGTGCGCGATACCGGCGATCTTTTCGTCCTGCTCGGTGACGCCTTCCTTTGCGTCGACCATGAGGAGACATACGTTCGCGCGTTCGACCGCCATCTTGGCACGGAGAACGCTGAACTTTTCGACGCGGTCTTCGACCTTCGCCTGACGGCGGATGCCGGCAGTGTCGATAAGGTTGTATTTGCCGAATTCGTTTTCAATGGTGGTGTCGATGGCATCGCGGGTGGTACCGGGAATATCGGAAACGATGCAGCGTTCGTCGCCGCAGAGACGGTTGACAATGGAGGACTTTCCGGCATTCGGCTTTCCGATAACCGCAACGGAAATGGTATCGTCGTCCTCTTTTTCGGATTCGAAGTCCGGGAGAGCGGCGAGAACGGCGTCGAGAACGTCGCCGGAACCGCTGCCGTGGAGGGAAGACAGAGCAATGGGTTCGATTTCGAAGCCGAGCTGATAGAAGTCATAGAATTCCGCGGGCAGGTCGCCGATCTTGTCCGCCTTGTTGATGCAGGGAACAACGGGCTTGCCGCTGCGCATGAGCATCATGCCGATGTCCAGGTCGTCGGCAAGAAGACCGGTGCGGATGTCGCAGACGAACAGGATAACGTCCGCCATATCAATGGCGATCTGCGCCTGTTCGCGCATTTTCTGAAGAATAATATTGTCCGTCTTCGGCTCGATCCCGCCGGTATCGATAACCGTGAGGACCTTTCCTCTCCATTCGGTCTCGCCGTAGATACGGTCGCGGGTGATACCGGGAACGTCCTCAACAATGGCGCGGCGTTCCCCAATCAGTTTATTGAACAGCGTGCTCTTGCCGACGTTCGGCCGTCCGACAATCGCAATCACAGGTTTTGCCATGGTGTTTCTCCTTTGAAAAATATGATTTATTGGGGAAAAACTTTTTCGAGAAAAAGTTTTTCCCCAAACCCCCTTTTCAAAAAGCTTCAATCTGGGGAATTGGGTGGAGTTTGTGCAGATTCAAAGTAAAGTATTGTTTATTCCAGTCCGAGCAGCTTTACGCAGAATTCGCTGCCGTCGTTGTCGACGAATTCGATGTTTACGCCGAGTTTTTCCGAAAGTTCGTCCGGGGACATCCCGCAGAGGAAGAGGTCGCCTTCGGAACGCAGGGTTGTGCGGGAAAGATACAGGGTCTCGCCGAGCGGTTTTCCTGCAAGCTGCTCCGCGAGGTCGGTGCCGGTCAGAAGGCCGGTGACGGTGACTTCACCGCCGAAGAATTTGTTTTTTACCGGATAGACGTGACAGATCAGGTTCGGGCAGGCAGCAGTGAACTTTTCAACCAGCTGTACCATAAAGCCGTATGCAGCTTCCCCGGTGGCAACGGAAATCTCGCGTTTCACAAGTTTTTCATCGTCGAGAAGATTGTCGAGCATGAAGTCAAACTCCGATCCGAACGAAGTCAGCATACCAACGCCGTTTTCGATCTGGAGATATTCACCGTAGTAATCGCCTGCCGGCAGAGGGCGTCCGCATTTGATGTAGAACTCGTCCGACGCGAAGAACAGACGCTCCTCAAGGGTCGCGTTGAAGGCTTCCACCTGATCGATGACCGCCGCGCATTCGTCCGCAGAGAACGGTTCGAGGTGATACAGACCTTCGCGGTGCGCCGTCAGTCCGGCGGGTACGACCGACACACTGTCGAGCGCGGGATAATACTTCGCGAGGTCAGCCATGCTGCGTTCGAGTTCCGCACCGTCGTTGATGCCGCGGCAGAGAACGATCTGTCCGCGCAGCTTGATGCCCGCATCCGCAAGTTTTCCGAGATAACGGAGGACATCGCCGGCACGCTTGTTCTTCATCATTTTCACGCGCAGATCGGGATTGGTCGTGTGCACGGAGACATTGACAGGAGAGATGTGCATTTCAATGATGCGGTCGATGTCCTCGTCGCGCATGTTGGTGAGGGTGATATAGTTTCCGTGCAGAAAGGAGAGGCGGCTGTCGTCGTCCTTGAAGTAGATGGTCTCGCGCATCCCCTTCGGATTCTGATCGATGAAGCAGAAGATGCAGCCGTTTTCGCAGCGGTGCTTCTTGTCCATCAGCGGCGTACCGAATTCCAGCCCGATGTCGTCGTAGGTACCTTTTTTGATTTTGACTTCCAGGAGATCGGGACCGCGGTGCAGCTTCAGCACCACCACCGGCTCCGCGAGACGGAAACGATAGTCCAGAACGTCACTGATTGCATGGGAATTGATTTCGAGCAGGACGTCTCCGGCAAGAATACCGGCGCGCGCCGCTCTCGAATGGGGCAGGACCCCGGTGATTTCAACCATAGTTTATCCATCCGATTTCAGCAAAAAACATAATAATACAATTTATATTATACCTTAAAAAAGAAGGAAGGTCAAGAGAAAAAATGGCTAATAGCTAAAAACTAAGAGTGAATAACTATGTCAAATTCCACGTCTGTCCACAGACATGAAACTTAACGCAGCCATTCACTCTTAGCTTTTAGTTCTTAACCATTATAAGCGTCCAGCTCATCGGTTTTCCGCTTGAGCTTCTTGTGACCGGAGAAGCAGAACACCGCTCCGAGGAACGCTGCGGCGATGAACACAATGAACACGGCTTCCCAGCCGAAATTGTCCGAAATGGAGCCGACCGCGATGCTGGAAACCGCCGCTGCCGCATAGGAGAAGCAGTTGAGCATGCCCGTAACCGTGGATGCACGTCCGACCTTGCCGAAATGAAGCGGGATAAAGGTCAGAAGCATCGTGTTTGCACCGAGCATGGATGCGCTCGACAGAGCAAGCAGGAGCGTGACGAAAATCGCCAGCGCCACATCCCCAAATCCGATGATCGTTTCCGCGGTCTTGGCCGGAATGATGCGGATGAACACCGTCACGATCGCAAGGGAAATTGTGCTGACCGCGAACATAACCGCACAGGTAGTCAGCTCGTCGATCCTGAAGCGGTGGAAAATGTCACGTGCCGCATACGCGCCGAAGATGTTGAGGATCGGCAGGATCGTGCAGATCAGCGAAACAACGGACGAGGACGGAATGAACTTATCGCCGAGAACGGTCGGGATCCAGAGATCAAGACCGTCTTTGAGCATACCGTTGAAGAGGATGCCGATCGCCGCAAAGACCAGACCCGCGCAGAACACCTTGATGTTCGCCTGAGCGGACGTCTGATGCGCCTTGTCGTGGTGCGTCGGTGCGTTGGCATTTTCTTCGGTCATGTGATTTTTGATCGTGCCGAAACAGATATGCAGAACCACCGCCATCACGATCAGGATTCCGCCGCACATCATGAAGGAAATTCTCCAGTTAAAGAACTTCAGACCCGCAGCGCAGATGAGGTAACACAGGATCGTACCGATC
>JAFQFS010000051.1 GCA_017398585.1 Clostridia bacterium | reverse complement strand
TGCCGGCGACGCCCCTGACGGTGGTTCCGATCTTACTCACGACGCTGGTCACTTTATCGACCGCTTCGATGGCGACCTGCCACTTCGTCTTGTTCATCTGATCGAGCCGCTTCTTGGTCTTCTCATTCTGCTTGTCGAATTTGTTCATCTTCTCCGTCGCCTTGCTGACGCCGGGGTCGGTTTTGTCTTCGACGTGAATGGGTATTTCGATTCGGAATGCTTCAGCTGCCATTACGATTCCTCCTCTCCATGAAGCTTGTTATTTTCCGCTTCCACCTGGACTCTGGTGGATGCGAACATAAAGGCACGGACGCCGGGCGGTTTCGCCATCACTTCGTCCGGTGTTATCCCTTGCCTTTGAAAAATGTGATGGAGAACCGTCGCCTTGCCTCCGGCCAGTATTAGTTTTTTGCGACTTCCTCAGCCATAGCGCTGTAGCCGCTGATGGTGTCGATCTTGTCGCAGACTGCGTCTTTTTCGCCAGCCTTGAGCACCTTGCCGATGAGTTCGGTTCCGTTGAGCACGTCGAGCTTCTTCCACGCTGCCTTGTTGTCCCAGACCTTCTCGCGGTCTTCCGGGATGGTTGCCTGGTAAATGAGGGCGTTGCGGTACATAGCGGTGTCGGTGTCTTCGGGGATCTTGATGCCGATCTGCTTGTTGCGGATGTACTTGGTGTGGCGGTTCTTGCACTTGACGTACTCCTCTTCGGAGAGAGGTCTGATGCGGAATTTAATCAAAACGACGCCGTTTCTGGCGATCTCGATGGGTACGATTTCGTCCTCATCGTTGATGTAGTCAGCTGCGGCAAGCAAGCCGCCGAGGATGTCGTCCTCGTAGGTTCTCATGATACCTTCGTTGGTTTCTTTGTCCATCTCGACTTCTTCGATGGCTGTGTTTTTCTTGGTTTCAGACATGGTCGTGTCCTCCTTTTCGTTATAAAAAAATAAGCAGGGGCAGTTTTACCCGCCCCTGCCGGTTGTTATGGGGCGATTGTTATCAATCTGCGGTGAGCAGCTTCTGGAGAGCAGGGGGTTCGTTTACGAAGAAGCTCCACGCTCTCTTGAGAATGTCTCCGACTGTGACGTTCTGAAGGTCGATGGTGCCGGAAGGTACGCAAGAACGGTAGTTCATGCGCTGCTCCGAGCCGTTTCTGCCCTTCATGAGCCCCTGGAAGTTCCAGCTCGGCATGGTGCCCTCCTTCAAAGCGTTCATGAATTCGACGATGAATGCGTCGTCCTCGATGACGATCTGGGAGAAGGTAAGCGTTACGGAGTAAGCCTGGAAGGCTTCATGCTCCTGCGCGTCGCCGAGCGGCTGGTATTTGGCGTTGGTTACGTTAACCTGCGCCTGGAAGCTCTCCACGGTCGCAAGCATCACGCCTGCGTCGTTGTAAAGAGCGCCGTCTTTGCCGGTCAATACCTTTCTGGTATCGATCGGTCCTCTCTGATTAAGCATTTAGGTGTCCTCCCTTCGTTAATTTGCGGAGAAGCGGAAGCGGTAGGTCAGGTAGATCTTCTCGATGCTGTCGATGTCGTCTACCGCGATGACGAACCATGCGCTGTCGCCCTTCGCAGGATTTGCGCTGTCCTCGGTCATGATAGAGCCGGGAGCGAGCTTCTTTTCGGCGATCATGGTGTCGATTACCGACTGACCAGCTGCTACGATAGCGGCTCTGCCGTCGGTGTCGTTGTTGATCTTACCGATGAGGGCGTCGGTGGTGTCGCCGATGCGCTGCATAAGCTCGAAGCGAGTCTTTACGCGGCGGATCTTCTTCCAGCCTTCGTCCTCGTTGCCAGAAGGAGTGATGAGGGTGTTGATACCCTGCTCGATCCATACCTGGCCGCTGCTGTTCTTTGTCAGAACGATACAGCCGGAGAGGAGCGCCTTCTCGATCTGCGTGTTGGTGAGGGTTTCCGCAAGGTCTGCGTAGCCGCTCACGACGTAGTGAGTTACGCTCTGGTTGGAAGGAACGGCCGCGATAATGCCGCCGATTCTGGCAGCGTTGATGTAGCCATCCTTCTTGTTACCGCTGGTGTCTTCGCCGCCGTTCAGCACGTAGATGATCTTCGCGTCGTTGAAAGCTGCAGCGTGCTGCATTCTCACGTCGAGGGTGTTCTCGTTGCTGGACTTTTCGGAAAGGACAGTCATGGGGTAAGAGCCAGCTGCGTAGGTTCTCTTGATGAAAGAGTGAACGACCGCATGGACGGCTACGTCCTCGGTGTCTACGCAGAGCACGTTGAAGGCGTGAGGCTCCAGCGCGTTGAGGGCGGTGGAGTATGCCTCGGTGTTTACGGTCGGGTTAGTGCCGGCTGTGAACGCGGACTGCGTTACAGATGCAAGAACGCCGGATCCGTCGGCTACCTTCTGTGCTGTGAAGTTTTCGGAAGCTGCAAAAGCCGCAACAAGAGCAGCTGCTTCGCCGCCTTCGGCACCCTTTGCGAATTCGATCTTCTCAAATTCGGTAGTGCCGTCGTAGATGATGCATTCTCTCTTTGCGTCGTTTGTCAAGCTGTCTCTGATGCTGACGGTGAACGCGCGGTCGCCGACGTATTTAGCCGTTATCGTCACGGCGTCAGCTGCCTCGGCTGCGTTGTCCTTCAGCGTGATGGAGCCGTAGGTACCACCGGTACCGCAGCGGACGAAGTATCCCTTCGAGTTTCCTTCCTCGAACATTGCGCTGATGAGGTCTTCGGTCTGTCCCTTGCCGAAGACTGCCTTCACGTCTGTGCTCGGATCGAAAACTACCGCCTTGTTGAGCGGTCCCCAGTTGGCGCGAATTACGCCAGCTACGATTCCGTTGGTCGCACCTGCGGTGGGAATGCCGCCAGCATTTTCAAAGCGATGGTACTCGCCAGGGCGGACTTTGGTTTCTCCAATAGTGAAAGTTCCCATAGGTTACTTGACCTCCTTCGATCTGAATTTGTTGATGATGGTTTTTGCTGCGCTCTTTGTGGTCTTCTTAACGCCCGCCACACGCAGCGCTGCTGTTACGATATCGGGCGATATGGCTTCGCCGAAGACTGCGGAAGGGTTCGCCGCGAATTCCTCCACGGTGTATTCCGGTTCCTGGACGACTTCGGGTGTCTTTTTTGCTGCCATATTAGTCGCCTCCTTTGGTTTGCTCCATGTTTGCGTTGTGCAGTACATGGGGTAGTGGTTTCCTTCGCAAAAGTCCGAAGCGGACGCCGATCCGGAGCTGTCCTGCAGATGTGGCGTTGAGGGTGCTGTCTGCCGTCAGCGTTGTGATAAACATCGGGGACGTGTCGAGCATCGTTACCTCTCCGTTCAGCGCCAGCGCGTCTACGATGGCTCTGATCCAGGTGGTCTCCTCGCCTCCGGCGAAGACGTGACCTGCGATGACCGCGTCCATCCATGCGACGGTGTTGGTCTCTCGCTGGTTTCTGATGGTCTCCAGTCGGAAATAAAGCGCCGGCTTTTCTTCCGTCGGGACGGTCTCTGCCATGAGGTCGTCCTTGCCGATGACGGTGGCGCACGGTATCAGCTGTTTTGCGAAGTGGTTTATTGCCAGAATGGGGTCGGGATCCGTTGTGACCTGGGAAGGGAACGCGAAAACGTCAAAGATGATCGTTGCACCTATGACGATTCCGTCGCCGCCTTCTCTGGGTGCGTCGAACGGTTCACTTCTTGCCCATGACAAAGCATAAGGGGGAGCGTCTTGCGGCTTTAGAAAAACGCCGCATAAGAGCTGGCGCACGATCGGCTCCAGTTCCTCCGGCGGCGTTACGCCTGCTTCTTCTGTGCTCCAGATGTTCAGGGTGAGGGAGCCGCTGGTTTTTCTCTCCGGGTTGTGCTGCAGATCCACGACGTAATCAATACGCGGGAATTGCAGGCGCCCTTTCCAGCCTTGTGCCTTGTCGTCCGGCGCACTCTGAAAGAATACCGCCGGGTTGCCGGCATATTTCGCCAGCTTCTTAATGAGGGAGGGGTGCTGTGTCAGTCGCTGGTAGATTAAGTCTTCAAGCGTCATCGTTTCCGCCCTCCGTCTCCACGGTCTCCATATCGGCGCTGACCGAAAGCGTCCAGAGTCCTTCTGCGACCTCTGCGATCGGAATGACGAAGTAGTTCGTCACGTTCCCGATGTCAGGCACGTAAAGGACGCGGATTTCGTCCTCGGTCACGTTTGCTACGAGACCGTTGTGCGGCTTCTCCCAGGAGCGGTATTTCGCTCTGATGAAGTCGCCCTTCTGAACCTTCGCGCTGTTGAATGTCGGCGCGGTGGTGTTTGTGGTTATCGACATGGCTTTCCTCCTCTCACTTTGTTTCGAGCTCTGCAAAAACCGAGACGACCTTCGGCTTGGCTGTCTCGATTATCTTGTCTTTGTACGGACGTGGTTTTATCTTTCCGCCCGGTGTGCCGGTATCGAGGTCTTCTGCGTAGGGCACGTCGGTGTAGATTCCGGCTGTGTAGTTGCCCTTGCCGTCGCCCTCGGCTTTCATGCCCCAGCTCATGCGGAGCATTCCGGTCCGTACCGCCGGTGGCTCTCCCGGCGCCGATGCGGTGTAGTAGGTCTTGGTGTGCGGCTTTTTGTACCGCCTGCCGCTGCGCTGTCCTCGAAGGACTGTCAGGGCGGCATTGCGTAGGTGGTTGGAAGCTCGGACGGCGCACGACTGTGCCTTCGTGTTGGCGTCTCTCACGGCTTCCTTGATGCGATTCTGTACCGCCGCCTCTTGCTTACTCCAGTTGATTTCCATCGTGAGCGTCGCTCCTTTCCTCCGCGTAGTAAATTGCCCAGAGTCCCTGGTCGCCCGGATCGTCCACGCCTTGCACATAAAATGCGCGGTTTTGGAGTAGTAGCCGGTCGCCCTCTTTGGCTTTCGGTTTTCCTCGGTGGCTTATAACGTGGGTTATTGGGTGTCCCATCTGGTGGTATTTCAATTTCTCGCTGGGAGTGGCGCCGCACAGTATGGCGTGGATGTATTCGGGGTGCTCGGTATCGTAGGAATTTGCCGCGCGTCCTCGGCTTGTCGTGCTTTCAGTCTTGCTCTCGACCACGAAATCCTTCCAGAGGTTTTCAGGTCTATGGTAAAACACGACGGCCGCCTCCTTTCGCCTCCGTTCCTCCGGCGTTCGGGTTGTTGTGCATTCCTTCTGTGAAGTAATGACCACCGTTTATCGCCGCCGGGTTTGCGCTGGGAACGGTAGCCGCGCAGACCTCTTTCTTCAGCTGGTCGTACATCGCCTTCCAGTCGTCATATCTCTGGCGAAGGGAAAGGGAAAGCGGACCCACGTCGGTGTCCACCTCGTAAGAAAAGCGCCGCATGATGCTCTCGATGAGCGCCAGCTTCGCCTTCTTCCACTTGCCGGGGTATGCCTGGATGATGGCGTTGTACTCTTCGT